>JAJTHD010000025.1 GCA_021297925.1 Lysobacteraceae bacterium | reverse complement strand
GGCCGCCTACGACGTCGAGTACGTCCATCAGGGCCAGACCTACATGTCCCGCATGCCCTACGACCCGGGCGACCGCATCCGCGTCCGCGTCTCGGTCCAGCCGGTCGACGAGGGCGGTTACCGTTGACGGCCGAGGTTCCGGCTCGAATGGTGGGCGCCCTCCGGGGCGCCCTGTCGTTTCCGGGGCTTGCGCGACCGGACGCCCTTTGCGACTCTAGACGCGTATGTTTTCTTTCCTGCCCGCCTTCGGCGTCCTCAGCTCGGCCTACATGGCCGCCGGCATGACGTCTCGCGCACGCCGACCGGAATCCCGCCATCCCGCTGGGTAACCGGTTCGTTTCGTCATTTTGAAACCACCAACGCCCAGCCTCGCGCTGGGCGTTGGCGTTTTGCGTCCTCGTTCGTCCTCTGGAGTCCCACCGATGAAGCACTTCCTGAATACCCAGGACTGGTCCCGCGCCGAGCTGGACGCCGTCCTCGACGAGGCGGCGGCCTTCAAGGCCAGCAAGTTCGGCCAGCAGATGGCCGGCAAGACCATTGCCCTGGTGTTCTTCAACCCATCCCTGCGAACCCGCACCAGCTTCGAGGTGGGCGCCTACCAGATGGGCGGCCATGCCGTGGTCCTCGCCCCGGGCAAGGACGCGTGGCCGATCGAATTCGACCTGGGCACCGTGATGGATGGCGAGGCCGAGGAGCACATCGCCGAGGTGGCCCAGGTGCTGAGCCGCTACGTGGACCTGATCGGCGTCCGGGCCTTCCCGAAGTTCGTGGACTGGTCGGTGGATCGCGAGGACAAGGTGCTGCGGGGCTTCGCGCGCTACGCCACCGTACCGGTGATCAACCTCGAGACCATCACCCATCCCTGCCAGGAACTCGCCCATGCGCTCGCCCTGCGTGAGCGTTTCGGGAACGACCTGCGTGGGCGCAAGTACGTGCTGACGTGGACCTACCACCCCAAGGCGCTGAACACCGCCGTGGCGAACTCCGCGCTGACGATCGCCACCCGCCTCGGCATGGACGTGACCCTGCTGTGCCCGAACGAGCAGTACCTGCTGGACGAGCGCTACATGGGATGGGCGAAGCAGAACGTCGCCGAGAGCGGCGGTTCGCTGACGGTGTCGCATGACCTCGAGGCCGCCTACCGGGACGCCGATGTCGTCTACGCCAAGAGCTGGGGGGCGCTGCCGTACTTCGGAAACTGGGCCGACGAGAAGCCGATGCGCGACCGCTACCGGCACTTCATCGTGGACGAGGCCAAGATGGCCCTGACCCGCGACGGCGGCAAGGGCCTGTTCTCGCACTGCCTGCCGTTGCGCCGGAACATCAAGGCCACCGATGCCGTCATGGATTCGCCGAACTGCATCGCCATCGACGAGGCCGAAAACCGCCTGCACGTGCAGAAGGCCGTCATGGCCCGCCTGCTCCGCGGTTGAGTTGCCCCAGCGCCGCCTCACGCCGCCTCCCTGTTTCCTCTTTCCTCATCCATTCTTTCCGTCCCTGAGCCCATGTCCAAGAAAATCGTCCTCGCCTTCTCCGGCGGCCTCGACACCAGCTTCTGCGTGCCTTACCTCCAGGAGCGCGGTTGGGAAGTCCACACCGTGTTCGCCGACACCGGCGGCGTCGACGCCGAGGAGAAGGCGTGGATCGAAGCCCGCGCGCAGGAACTGCAGGTCGCCAGCCACGTCACCGTCGACGGCGGCCCGGCCATCTGGGCCGGTTTCGTGAAGCCCTTCGTCTGGGCGGGCGAGCCCTACCAGGGCCAGTACCCGCTGCTGGTCTCCGACCGCTACCTGATCGTCGAAGCCGCGCTGAAGCGTTGCGCCGAGTTGGGCACGAAGGCCATCGCGCACGGCTGCACCGGCATGGGCAACGACCAGGTGCGCTTCGACCTCGCCATCAAGGCGCTGGGTGACTACGAGATCGTCGCGCCGATCCGCGAAATCCAGAAGGAGCACAAGGAAGTCCGCGCCTACGAGCAGGCCTACCTCGAGGCCCGTGGCTTCGCGGTGCGCGCCAAGCAGAAGAGCTACACGATCAACGAGAACCTGCTGGGCGTGACCATGAGCGGCGGCGAGATCGATCGCTGGGAAGCGCCGGGCCCGGGTGCGAAGGGCTGGTGCGCGCCGCGCAGCGAGTGGCCGACCACGCCGCTGGAGCTGACGCTGGGCTTCGAAAAGGGCGAGGCAGTCACCTTGAACGGCGAAGCGCTGCCGGGCCACGTGATCCTCGCCAAGCTCAATGCGGCGCTGGCGCCCTACGGCGTCGGCCGTGGCCTGTACACCGGCGACACGACGATCGGCCTCAAGGGTCGGATCATCTACGAAGCCCCGGGACTCGCCGCCCTGCTCACGGCGCATCGCGCGCTGGAGGAGGCCGTGCTGACCAAGAACCAGAACCGCTTCAAGCCGGAGATCGGCCGCAAGTGGACCGAGCTCGTCTACGAGGGCTTCTTCCATGACCCGCTGAAGACCGACGTGGAGGCTTTCCTCGCCTCATCGCAGCGCACGGTCAACGGCACGGTGACCCTGCGCACCGAAGGCGGGCGCGTGGACGCGGTGGCCATCCAGTCGCCGCACATCCTCAACGCCAAGGGCGCGACCTACGCGCAGGCCGCGGACTGGGGCGTGGCCGAGGCCGAGGGCTTCATCCGCCTCTACGGCATGAGCAGCACGCTGTGGGCCGAGGTGAACCGGTGAGCGAGGCCCTCGCCAGCACGCTGGAGCACCTCGAAGCCCTCGTCGGCTTCGACACGCGCAACCCGCCACGGGCCATCGGCACCGGCGGGATGTTCGACTACCTGCAGGCGAACCTGCCGGGCTTCCGCTTCCAGTTGACCGATTTCGGCGCTGGTGCGGTGGCCCTGCTGGCCGTGCGCGGCAACCCGACCCGGGTGTTCAACGTGCACATGGACACCGTGCCCGACTCGCCGGCCTGGACGGCCAGCCCGCACGTGCTGCGCGTGACGGCCGACCGCGCCATCGGCCTCGGCGCCTGCGACATCAAGGGCGCGGCGGCGGCGATGCTGGCGGCGGCAGCCCGCACCACGGGCGATGCGGCCTTCCTGTTCACCACCGATGAAGAAGCCAACGATGCCCGCTGCATCGCCGGCTTCCTCGCCCAAGGCCATGGCTTCACCGAGGCCGTGGTCGCGGAACCGACGGGCTGCGAGGCCGTGCTGGCGCATCGCGGCATCGCCTCGGTGCTGATGAAGTTCCAGGGCCAAGCCGGGCACGCCTCGGCGGCGAACGCCTTGAAGCTGTCGGCCCTGCATCAGGCCATCCACTGGGGCGAGGCGGCCTTGGCCTTCGTCGAATCGCAGGCGCACCAGCGCTTCGGCGGGCTGACCGGGCTGCGCTTCAATATCGGCCGCGTCGAGGGCGGCATCAAGGCCAACATGATCGCGCCCAGCGCCGAGGTGCG
>JAJTHD010000237.1 GCA_021297925.1 Lysobacteraceae bacterium | reverse complement strand
CGTGCGCCTGCGCGAGTTCGACACCAACCTGTTCGGCCACATCGGCTTCGCGATCAGCAATGCCGTCCGCAGCCTGTGGATGGGCCTGACCTTCGCCGCTTTTGGCAAAGCGCCGGGCGACGACTACACGAAGCGCTTCTACCGCCGCCTCAACCGCTATTCCGCGAACCTTGCGCTGGTTGCCGACACGTCGATGTTGACGCTGGGCGGCAAGCTGAAGTTCAAGGAGAAGCTGTCAGGCCGCCTCGGCGACGTGCTCTCGCAGCTCTACATCGCCAGCGCGATGCTGAAGCGCTACGAGGACGAGGGCCGCCCGGCCTCCGAGCAGCCGCTGCTCGCCTGGGCCTTCCACGACTCGGTCTTCAAGATCGAGAACGCGCTGTCCGGCGCGCTGCGCAACTACCCGATCCGTCCGGTCGGCTGGCTGCTGTGGCTGCTGGTGTTCCCGCTGGGCCGCCGCGCCCAGGCGCCGAGCGACCGCCTCGGCCGCCGCGCCGCGGCCCTGCTGATGTCGCCCTCCGACGCCCGCGATCGCCTGGTGAGCGGCGTGTTCCTGACGCCCTGCGAGAACAACCCGGCCGGTCGCGTCAACGCGGCGCTGGCCAAGGTGATCCTCGCCGAGCCGGTGGAGCGTAAGTTCATGAAGGCGGTCAAGGGCGGCGAGATCGCTGCGCTGGACTACGCGGGCCAGCTGGCGGAAGCCGTCCGGAAAGGACTGATCACCGCCGAGGAGAAGGCCCAGCTCGAGGAACTGCGCCGCCTGACCTGGGATGCGATCAGCGTCGACGACTTCGACCACGAGGACCTGGTCGCCGCCTCGCTGGTGCGTGGCGCGAAGTCCGGCGACACCCGCCGCGCGGCCTGACCGCCACGCGACACGGCATCACGGAACGGCGGGCCTTGGCCCGCCGTTCTGCTATGCGAACCCCTGCGCGATATCACCCCCGGGAGAACTGATGAGCACGACCACGCCCCTGCTCGCCCTGTACCGCCGCTTCGAGCGCCTGCCGCTGGGCCGCTGGCTGTTTTCGCGCGCCGTGTGCTTCAAGGCGCCCTACTTCGGCACGATCCATCCGACCATCACCCGGCTGGAGCACGGCCGCTGCGAGGCCCGCATCCCGCATCGGCGGGGCATGCAGAACCACATCGGCAGCGTGCACGCGATCGCCCTGTGCAACCTGGCCGAGCTTTGCGCCGGGGTGATGACCGATGCCTCGCTGCCCAAAGGCATGCGCTGGATCCCGAAGGGCATGGAAGTGCAGTACCTGAAGAAGGCCATGGGCCCGCAGCACGGCGTGGCGACGCCGAGGATCCCGCTGGTGGAGTCCGCCACCGGCTACGACCTGCCGGTGGACGTGGAGGTGCGGGACGCGGACGGCGCGGTGGTGTTCCGCGCCGCGGTCACCATGTGGCTGTCGCCGAAGCCCGCGCGCTGAGCGCCCCGGGGCCTCTCAGTACCGCCGGGGCTCCAGCCGGAGCACGGCGCCTTGGCGGGCACCGAACGCGGTGCGACGGTCGTAGCGGTCGTGCGCCATCTGCTGCCGCATCTCGGCGCGCCACGCGGTCCGACCCAACCATCGCCTCGCGGCGACGCAGTCCTTGAAGGGCGTGGCCATCGCAGACACCGCCTGCCGATGGTGCTCTGCCACCGCCGCCACGCCGATGTCGACATGTCCCTCCTCGTGGATCGCCAGCGGCCGGCCGATCGGCCCCCAGGTCCGGCGCACGAACGCCGATGGCGCCGGGACCTCCGCCAGCACGGGGCGGACCACGTGGAGGTCGAGTCGTGTCCGCGGCTGGTCGAGACGACAGCCTCCTCCGGGGGACGGGAGGAGGTTGACCACGATCTCGTAGTCGACGCGGGTCCGGGCGTGGCTGCCCAGCTGCCGATCCAGGGCCGCCAGCGCCTCCCGGAAACGACCGGAATGCTGGATCTCGATCGCGACGGTCTCGTCCCGGCGCTGGACGTCGATGCCGTCGGGAAGGCTCGGCGTTGCGGGGGCGACGAGGACGGCGGCGGCGAACCAGTGCCACACGGCCCCGGAACTCAGCGCGACAACGTCCGCTGCGCGCGGACGATGGTCCAGGCCGACACCACCAGCGCCATCGCCATGCCCATCCCCACCATGAAGACCACGGCCGAGCCGAACGAGGCGATGGCCTTGTGGACCCATGCGAAGGTGAAGTCGCCGCCGCGGTAGATCGCGGTGTCGATGAAGGCCTTGGCCTTGTAGCGGGTCTCCGCGTCCACCCGTGTGTAGATCGTCTCCCTCGCCGGCTTCGCCAGCGCGAACTCGCCCGTGCGGGTGGCGATCTGCACGACCATCAGCAGCATCGGCAGGGGGTTCGCGGCGAGGGCCGCGAAACCGAAGGTGATGACGATGCCGGGCAGCAGCAGGAGCGGCGCCACACCGAACCGGGCAAGCAGCAGCGGGGTGATGAACAGCTGGATCACGAGCGTCAGGCCGTTGATCCACTTGTCGATGCCGGCGAAGAACGCCGTCCGTTCCGCGTCGTCGACGATCTGGCGCGCCACCGCCGCCTGCTCGTTGTAGAGCAGCGTGCCGACCGCGACACCGAAGAACATCACCAGCGCCATGCCCCGCATCAACGGATCGCGGGCAACGATACGCAGCCCCTCGAGGAACCGGCCGCCGATGGCTTGGTCGAAGTTCGCGTCCCCACGCTCCCGCTCGCGCCGCCGGGCCCACGGCGCCAACTTGACCACGAAGACCAGGCAGGCGCAGAAGAACGCCATGCTCAGCAGCAGGATGTTGGCGACGCCGATCTCGGCGACGATGCTGTCGGAGATGATCGGTCCGGCCAACGCGCCGAGGGAGCCCCCGACGCCGATGAACCCGTAGAACAGCCGGGATTGGTCCGAGGTGTAGATGTCGGACATGTAGCTCCAGAACACCGTCACCACGAACAGGTTCACCACCGCGGTGAAGACGAAGAACGCCGCGCCGCGTCCCGGGGACTCGTTGGCGAATGCGAGGTAGAACACGCCGAGTGCCGCGACCAGCAGGGCATAGACGAAGGGCAGGAACGCCCGGCGCGGGTAGCGGCTGACCAACGCACCGTAGAGCGGCTGCAGCAGCAGCATCGACAGGAACGTGCCGGTGAAGAGCACCTGCAGCGTCAATTCCCCGAGGGCGATGCCACGATCGGCGAAGAAGGCGATCATCCCGGGCGGGAAGACGGTCGAGGCGTCGTCCGTCGCGCCGAAGGCGTCGCGGATCGAGCGCAGCATGAAGTAGCCGCACAACAGGCAGAAGAAGTAACCGAATGACAGCGCCAGCGCCGGCACGTCGACCAGCGCCTGCTTCAGATCGGTCCAGCGGAGTCGCTGGGGGCCTTGGGCCTGCATCGTCACTCCGTGGGAATGGACAGGACGTACTTTAAACGCAGTGGCGCGCCGCCACAGGAATAGAGCATTCACTCTAGGGGTGCGGACCAGCATCGACCATCGTTTGAGCGGCAGTCGGTCTGTGTTCGATTACAT
>JAJTHD010000004.1 GCA_021297925.1 Lysobacteraceae bacterium | reverse complement strand
GGGCCGCTACCTGCGTCTCCGCGACGGCTTCCGCGCCGAGGGCCAGCCCGGTCGCGCCGACTTCCGGCTGCAGCGCTTCGAGATCAACGAGATCCGCCTGCCCGACCCGGAGAGCAGCAACCGCGATCCGCTCGCCGGCCGGCCGACGACGGCCCTGGTCGGGCCACGGGCGACCCCCCGGGCGCGCGCGGAGTTCCATTACCGGCTGGGCGTGCCGCTGTTCGCCCTTGCGCTGGTGCTGCTGGCGCTGCCGCTGGCGCAGTCGCCGCCGCGACAGGCGCGCTACGGCCGCCTGATCATCGCGGTGCTCGCCTACGTGCTGGGCATGAACCTTCTCGTGCTGGGCAAGGCGTGGCTGGGGGCCGGCCAACTGCCGCCGGCGATCGGCCTTTGGTGGCTGCATGTGCCGGTCTTCGCCGTGGCGGCCATCGCCATCGCCCGCGAGGGACGCCTGCCCGCTCCCCGCCCGCCGCAGGCGGTCGCGCCGTGATCCGGCTTCCCGCCCACCAGCGACTGCTGCTCAGGTCGAGCGGGTTCGCGATCCTCGGCACTTGGGCCGTCCTCGCCGGGTTCGCGCTGATCGGCGCGCTGCTGGACCAGGTCGACGACTTCGGTCAGGGCGACTACGGCCTCGAGCACGCGCTGCTGTTCCTGCTGCTGCAGGTGCCGCGGCGGCTCTACGAGAACTTCCCGATGGCCGCCGTCATCGGCGCCGTGCTGGCGATCGGCGGGCATGCGGCGCGCTCCGAGCTCGTCGCCCTGCGCGCCTCTGGCCTGTCGCCGGTGCGCATCGCCTCGGTCGTGCTGGGCCTCGTCGCGCTGCTCTCGCTGCCCTTGATGGTCGCCCGCGAGGCGCTCGTGCCGGGCTTCGAGGCGAAGGGGCAGGCCATCAAGCTGGCGGCGATGCAGCGCGAGGTCACGCTCGCCTCCGGCGCCGCCGTCTGGGCCCGCGAGGGCAGCGAGGTGTTCCAGGCCCGCGGCGGGCAGCGACGGATCGTCGACGGGCGCATCGTGCTGGTCTTCGAGGACGTCCGCGTCTATGCCTTCGATCCGCAGGGGCGCCTCGCGTGGCTGCAGGACGCCGAGGAAGCCGCGTACCGCGAGGACCGGGGGTGGGAGTTGCGCGACGTCCGGCGCACCGTGTTCCACGGCCGCACCGCGACGCTCGAGCGGATCGACGCGCAGGCGTGGGCGACCGCGCTCAAACCCGGTGCGATCGAGGCCGGACTGGCCCGTCCGGACCTCCTACCGGCACTGGCCTTGCGCGAGCAGATCGGCCAGCTGCGGCGGAACGCGCTGGCGACCGGGCCGCTGGAAGACGCGTTCTGGGCCCGCGTTGCCTATCCCGTCGCGACGCTGGCGCTCGTGTTCGCCGCGCTGCCCTTCGCCTTCGGGCAACGCCGCAGCGGGGGCTTCGGCATGCGGCTGATGGTCGGCATCGTGTTCGCGCTGCTGGCCCGCCTGGTGCAGCCGATGTTCGCGAACATCGCCCAGGCCTACGGTTGGCCCGTGGTGCTCGCCCACCTGCTGCCGGTGGTGCTGCTCGTCGCCATCGGGCTCATCGGGTTCCGTCGGCGGGCGTGAGCCGGACGAGCCGCGTCCCGGACCAGCGCTCGTAGAGTGCGCGGTTCTCGCCGTCGAACAGGGCGGCGAGGGGGCCGGCGAGGGCCACCGCCCCGGCCAGCCAGAACGGCACCATCGGTTCCGGCCACGCCCCCAGGGCGGCCAGTTCGACGACGCCCAGCGCCGGCAGGGTCGCGACCGCATAGCGCGTGGCGAGCGCCCGCCATCCCGCGAGCCGGCCGTCGTTGGCGACCACGCGTAGCCGCCACGGGCGCATGCCCAGCGTCTGCCCGCCGCGTCGCCAGCTGGCGACGAAGTAGGCGCCGCACAGGGCCCACAGCCACGCTGTCTCGGCATAGGCCCCCGCGCTGCCGGGGTTGACCGGCGTGCCACCGCGCGCCAGCAGCATCAGGGCACTGCCGGCAAAGGCCAGCGCCAGCACCGGGAAGAGGTCGTAGGCGAGGGCGACCACCCGCCAGCCGAGCGGGGCGGGCGTCGCGATGGGTGCGGGGGTCTGGGGCGGGGCGGAAGCGCTCATCGCGCAAGGATAGCCGCGGTCGTTACAGTGCCCGCATGCCGAGCCTCCGGACGCCCGCTGAACGCCGCCTGCGCCGCGCCGCCGCGCCGCCGCTGCCGGCCAGCGATGCCGCGGAGATCGAGGCCTTCCTGCGGCGGTTCTGGGCCGAAACAGGGGCCAGCCGCGCGACGCTCGCCGCCTATCGTGCCGACCTTTCGCTTGCCGCCCGATGGCGCGCTTCCCGCGGGGCTGGGCCACTCCGCGGCGCCACCCGCGACGAGTGGTTCGCCCTGCTCGCCGAGCGCGCCCGCGAGGGCTATGCCCCGCGCAGCACGGCCCGGCTGCTGGCGGCGCTGCGGGCGTTCCATGCGGACGCCTTGCGGCAAGGGCTCGCGACGGCGGACCCGACCGCGCTGCTCGATCGGCCGACCCTGCCCCGCGCCTTGCCGAAGGCGATGGCCGAGTCCGAGGTCGAGGCCCTGCTGCGGGCGCCCGACGTGACGACGCCGGCCGGGCTCGCCGAGCGCGCGATGCTCGAGCTGCTCTACGCCACCGGGCTGCGCGTCAGCGAGCTCGTGGGACTCCCGGCCCTGGCGCTGAACCTGCGCCAAGGGGCCGTTCGCGTCCGCGGCAAGGGCGGGAAGGAGAGGCTCGTACCGCTGGGTGCCGAGGCCCAGCACTGGCTCGAGCGCTACCTCGCCGAGGCCCGGCCCGCGCTGGCGCGGGGCCGCAGCGTCCTGGCCCTGTTCCTCGCCGCGAACGGCGAACCTCCGAGCCGGCAGGCCTTCTGGGCCCGGATGAAGGCCCTGGCCGCCGCCGCGGGCCTCGATCCGGCGAAGGTGACCCCGCACGGCCTCCGCCACAGCTTCGCCACCCACCTGCTCAATCACGGCGCCGACTTGCGGGCCGTGCAAATGCTGTTGGGCCATGCCTCGTTGT
>JAJTHD010000135.1 GCA_021297925.1 Lysobacteraceae bacterium | reverse complement strand
CCGTGGCCCTCGCGGTGACGGGGGCCCGGCGCGCGGGCCTCGCGGCCACGGCGGTGGGCAAGGCGCTCGTGGTCCTGGCGGCGGCGGTCCGCGCGGTGCCGGTGGCCCGGCCGGCGGTGGCCCTCGCGGCGGCCAGCGCAAGCCGGGCCGAGGTGGCCACGGCCCGCGCCTCCCCGAAGGCGCGCCCGACATCGACTGAGCGCCAGCGAGAGCCCTGAGCGACCATGACGACGGCCCCCGACCCCCGCGGCCTCGAGGCCGACGTCCTCGCACGCGACTGGTTCTACCGCTTCACCCTGCCCTCGGGCGCGGTGACGGGCAGCGCCCACGCGCCCGACATCCTCGCCATCCACGACACCCGCTGGGCGATGGCGCAGGCCTGCCTGCGCGATGCGTTTCCCGAAGGGGCGGCGCGCGCCAGCGCGGTCGACCTCGCCTGCCACCAGGGGTGGTTCTCGCTGAAGCTGCGGGAATTCGGCTTCGGCAGCGTGCACGGCATCGATGCCCGCCAGCAGCATGTCGAGGACGCGCGGCTGATCGCATCGGCCACCGGCGCGGACCACGTCGCGTTCTCGCGCGGCGAC
Source organism: Lysobacteraceae bacterium (assembly GCA_021297925.1). Taxonomy (GTDB): domain Bacteria; phylum Pseudomonadota; class Gammaproteobacteria; order Xanthomonadales; family Xanthomonadaceae; genus Silanimonas. The sequence continues at coordinate 3,537 of JAJTHD010000135.1, read as the reverse complement.
GTGCACGAGCTGGCGCCGGCGATCGCCGGCACCCATGAGCTCGTGCTGTGCTTCGGGCTGCTGTACCACCTCGAGAACCCGGTGGGCGCGCTGCGCGTCGCGCGCGCGCTGTGCAAACGCCTGTGCCTGATCGAGACGCAGGTGGCGCCGGGCCAGACCGGCGTCGTCGACTACGGCAGCTACCGCTTCGTGAAGCCGATCGAGGGCAGCTTCGTCATCGTCGACGAGACCGACGAGACGCACGGCCCGGAAGCCTCGACCTTGGGCATCAGCCTGATCCCCAGCCTCGAGGCCCTGCACTTCATCCTGCGCAAGGTCGGCTTCTCGAAGGTCGACGTGCTGCCGGTGCCGGAGGACGGCTACGAGCAGCTGCGGTACGGCAAGCGCGTGGTGCTGGCGGCCAGGGTGTAGCCCGCCGCAACACCCACCGGGATCGCGTCACTCGAGGCGGACGAGGCTTGCCCGGACCGGACGGTCACCCACGGAGCCAGACAGCTCGAGCGTGATCCGGCCGGTGAACTCGAGCCGAAGGGTGCCGATCACGGCATCGCGCTGGTCGGCGGGAGTGAACTGCGGCGTGCCCCAGGCCCCCGGGTTCGTGCGACGCCACGCGGCGCCCTGAAGCACGTCGGGCGCCGACCACCGTTCCTGCAGGAAAAACCACGTGGGTTGGGCGCCCTCGTAGACGAAACCCAGCACGAGCACCTGGTCGCCGTAGGACTGGATCGCCAGCCCCCAGCCACTGTTCGCGGGCGCGTACCAGGTCCCGCTGTAGTCCTGGCCGGCAAACCCCTGGGGATCGAGCAACCGGAACGACTCCCGGTAGAAGGCCCAGAACCGGTCGCCGAGCGCGTCCATCAGGCCCGGAACGACATGGCCGACGCCCGGCACCTCGATGTACTCGTGCGCGATGCCGAGTTGGGTGAGGCGTGCATGGAAGTCCCGGTTGCCCTGCAGCGTGAAGTCCAAGGTGCCGATGACCTGCCGGATCCGCGGCGGATGGCGCTGCGCGGACGCGAGGAAGGTCTCCGCGAGGCTGGACGGGCTCTGCGCGGCGAAGAAGGCGGGATCGCCGCCGTAGACGTCGTCGAGGATGCGCCGGCGGAGTTCGATGGGCTGCAGGCCCGGCCGCTCTTCGAGCAGGTCGAGCTGCAAAGGCCCCGCCCCCAGCATCGAGAAGCCGGCGAAAGCTCCTTGGAAGCGGAGGCCGAGCCGGGCCGCACCATAGCCGCCCATGCTGAACCCATCGAGGACGCGGCCACGGCGCTCGGGAATCGTGCGGAAGGCGCCATCCACCTGCGGGATCAGGTCGTGGACAAACACGGACTCGACGGGCTGCACGCCGCTCTTCGCGTCGCACCACATCCCGTAGGGCAAGCCGTTCGGGAACACGACGATGAGCGGCGGGATCCTTTCCTCGGCGATGGCTTGGTGGAAACGGGCCGCCACCGTGGCGATGCCTTCGGTGGGCGTGCCGCTGCCATGCAGCCAGTACACGACCGGGAAACGGCGCCACGGCTGCGCCGCGTACGCCGCGGGCAGGTAGACGTGGTAGCTGACCGGACCGCCGGCGAGGGTGCTCGCGAACTGCCGGTACTCGACGAGGGGCGAGGCGACGGCGGGCGTGGTCCACGGGGGCAGGGCCTGCGCCTGAGCCGATGGAACAAGCGCGGGAGCCAGGCTGGACAGCAGGCCAAGGAGCAGCGCGAGGAGAAGGCGGGTCATACGTGCGCCATGACGCAAGATGCCTTGGAAGGGTAACGCAGGCGGCGCCGAGACGTTGACGTGAACCGCCTCGGTTTCCCGGGAGGCTCCGGAATGCGACCATTCATCGATGGCTCGGCGCCGATCTTCCCCGGGGAATCCATGAACGCGTCCAACAGGATGATCATTGCCATGGCCTTGGTCATCTTGCTCGCAAAGGGCAGCGATGCACATGCGCAATTCAAGGAGCAGGTGGGAAATCCATCGAGTGCCGTGGACACGTTCCATGGCAATGACGCCGTGGCGGTCGCCCGCCCCGCGCGGCTCTTCACGACGGCAGAAGGCACGCGCGTCGTGCGCAGCTTGGATCCCGGCATGATGCTCTATCTCACGGGCAACCAAGAGGGGCAGATGCTTGAAGTGGTGGATGAACTCGGCAACAGAGGCTGGATTTCATCGACCTTGATCGAAGACTCCCGCTGAATTCGGCGCCTCATCCCCTACATCGGCGAGGCGCCGTTCGCTGCCGATCCGCCCGGAGCACCCACCGCGACTCACTTCGTCAACGAATCTCGGGCAGCGACGCTCTTCATGCCCCCGACTCCCCCCGTCCGCGCTCCTTCGGCGCGGCGAAAAGCGGGTTCTCGCCAACGTCGCAGTGCTCCGCCGCCGCCGCCGAGATCCCCGCCAGCGCCTCGTCCTCCGGCGTCCCCTTTCGCGGCTTACCGTGAAGCACCAGCCACGCATGGCGCACGAGACCGTCCCGGTCTCCGGCACGGCCAGCGACCTCGGTCCCGTAACAGGTGCATGCCCCATCCGACCGACCGGCGGCGATTCGTTGCCGGGAGCAATCGGCAATCGCTTGGGTTGCCAACAACATCTCGAGCGCGATGGGCGGCATCGTCTTCGCGATGGCATCGGCTTCCTCGACCAGGTTTCCCGGGCTCCCTCCTGCCGGAGCACCATCGGACGGCACGTCCATCGCTGCAGCAGCGCTTCCGTCGACGGCGTCGGCATGCCCAGGGACGAGGACGCAGACGATGAGAAGCGTTACCGCGCCCAGCGTGGAACAGGTCCTCATGCCTCGCCTCGCCTGATGGTTGGGTGCGCGGATGTTGTACCGCGGCTCGCACCTGGCGTCACCTGCCGGCGTACCGCGTCGTCTGGACGATCACATTGATGCTTGCGTTCGCACCGCTGTTGTTGGCCGGGATGATCCACAGACGGCCGAACTTGAGTCGTCTCAGTGGCACCCGGATTTCCTTCGCACCGCCGGCACCGATTGCCCGGTAGGTCGCCACGTTGGTCGGCGGCGCCGTGCCCGATTCGCCCGTCGGGGCGTCGGTGACGTACAGCTCAAGATCGCCGGGCCCGCTGATGGCGATTGAAAGTTCGGACTGCATGAGCCCGGCCGGTACATCGAACCACAAGCGCTCGTGGGCACCGAAGGCCGGCAGGGTCACCGTCGTCAGGACGTTGAGCGGCAAGCTGATCGGGCGCATGGCCGGCAGGGTCTCGCGATCGGCGAAGTTCACCGCCCACGGCACCTGTGCTCGGGTCACGCGCGAGGCATCACTCGGCCGACCATCGGGACCATTCACCAGGACCGGCTCGAGCCAGATCCGACCGAACGCCCAGCCCGGGTCGAAGCTGCCGGACTCGTTTCGATAGCCACGGATGCGAACGGTCAGGAGCTGCTGGCTCGCCGGCGTGAGCGTGAACTGGTTGGGCGAGACGCTGACCTCGATGCCATCCGGGGCCTCGACACGGGCGCGCCACGTGATGCGCCCCGTGCCCGGCAAGCCTTGGACCAGCCGCTGCACCGAGCAGCTG
>JAJTHD010000228.1 GCA_021297925.1 Lysobacteraceae bacterium | reverse complement strand
CGCTCATCGCGGCATGGGTCATGGTGGGCGGGTGGGCCACGAGGCTTTCCACGCCGCCCAGCGACTCGGCCAGCGTGAAGCAGTCGAGACCATCGCAGAAGGCTCGGGCCGCCGCTTCGCCGCCCCGCAGCTCGAAGCTGAGCATCGCGCCGAAGCCCCTCTGCTGGCGCGCGGCCAGAGCATGGCCGGGGTGCGAGGCCAGCCCCGGGTAGTGCACGGCGGCCACCGCCTCGTGGCCGACCAGCAGGTCGACCAGGCCGTGGGCGTTCTCCTCGTGCACGCGCAGGCGCGCGTCGAGCGTGCGCAGGCCGCGGAGGGTCAGGAAGGCGTCGAAGGGCGAGCCGGTGAGGCCCAGCGCATTCGCCCACCAGGTGAGGCGCTCGTGCAGTTCGGGCGTCTTCGCCACCACGGCGCCGCCGACCACGTCGCTATGGCCGTTGATGTACTTCGTCGTGGAGTGCACGACGAGGTCGGCGCCGAAGTCGATCGGCGTTTGCAGGGCCGGGGAGAGGAAGGTGTTGTCGACGACGACGAGCGCACCGACGCGCTTTGCGGCCTCGGCCACGAAGCGCAGGTCGGTGATGCGCAGCAGCGGGTTCGAGGGCGTCTCGATCCAGACGATGGCCGGCGCCGGGTCGAGGGCGTGGCTAAGCTGGCGCGGACAGGTGAAGTCGATGGTGACGAGTTCGAAAGCGCCCTTCTTCGCCAGCGCGTTGAAAAGCCGCCAGCTGCCGCCGTAGGCGTCGTGCGGAACCACGAGGCGCTGCCCGGGTTCGAGCAGGCTCAACACCAGGGTGATCGCCGCCATGCCGGTGGCGGTGACGACGCCGCCAGCGCCGCCCTCGAGTTCGGCCAGCGCTTCGCCGAGCAGGTCGCGCGTCGGGTTGCCGCTGCGCGTGTAGTCGTAGCGGCGCTTCTTGCCGAAGCCCTCGAAGCTGAAATTCGACGACAGTACGATCGGCGGAACGACCGCGCCGTGGGCGGTGTCGCGGTCGATGCCGGCGCGGACGGCGCGGGTGGCGGGGTCGAAGGCGCTCATGCGGCGGAGTCCTGGCGGGTGGCGTGCAGCGGGGTGTCGAGGGCGACGCGAAGCAGGCGGGCGATGGCGGCCGGCTCCTTCAGGAAGGCGTCGTGGCCGTACCGGGAGGACAGCACCGCCAGGCGCGCGGGCCCGCCGAGGCCGCGGGCGAGGCGGCGCAGATCGTCCAGCGGGACCAGGCGGTCTTGCTCGATGGCGATGACGGTCGTCGGCGTGGCGATCCGCGCCGGGTCGATGCGGTGGCGGTCGATCGACTCCGACAGGCGGCGGAAGGCGATCGGGCTGAACACCGCGGCGAAGCGCGAGCCCGCGGCGTCGAGGTAGTCCTGCGCGGCGCAGCGCAGCCGGTCGCCGTCCCACGTGGGTTCGGCGTCGAAGCGCTCGGCGAACTCCTCCGGCGTGCGGTAGCTGAGCATCGCGAACTGGCGGGCCAGCGCGACCGCCTCGGGGCCGTCGCGACCGAGGTCGAGCACGCGGCGCTGCAGGCTGCGCCAGGCGGCGGCGTAGGGGTCGGCGCGGTCGGCGCCGCTGATCGCCACGAGGCGTTCGACGAGGGCCGGGTGGCGCTCGGCGAAGGCGAGGCCGACCATCGCGCCGTAGCTGCTGCCGACGATCGAGGCGAGCCGGGCGATGCCGAGGTGGTCGAGCAGCACGGCCAGCGCGTCGGCCTGGTCGCGGGTGTCGAGCGGGGCATCCAGCGTGCCGTCGCGGCCGATCCAGTCGAAGGACAGGACGCGGACGCGCGCGATGTCGAACACACGGCCTGGGCCGACCTGGTCCTGCCACCAGCCGTCGGGCTCGCCGTCGCGCGCGGCGGCGACATGCCGCGTCGCCGAGATGCCGCCGAGCACGGCGTGCACGGGCGCGCCATCGGCGCCCACGAGGCGCCACCGGAGGTTCACGCGCTGGACCCCGGCGTGGCGCAGGGCGAGGGTGGCGCCCAGCACGCCTTCGGCGAGCGCGACGCGATCGGGGGCGACGGTGCCGTGCGTCGTCGGACAGGACGGCTCGTCGAGGCGGTCGAGGGGGGTGGCGAGGGGCATGTCGGGCTCCGGTGGACCACCCGGCCCGCGGCGGCCGGCGACGGCCGCTCGGTCGCCTGCACGCAGGCTCCCTGACGACCCATCGACCGGCGGGGGCCCGGAGGCCCCGCCGCAGGCGTTGGCAGCGCGCCGCCGCGGGATGCGGTCGGTGCTTGCCCCGGCGTCGTCGGGCCTGTCCCTCAGCCGGTCTGGATGGTGTGTGGAGCCACTGTAGTCGGTCCGGGTCCGGCTGTCATCCTTTTATCGCGATGAAAAGATATGAATTTTCGGCATCACGCCGTCCGACGGGGGGCGGCTTACGCGGCCTTCCCCGGTGCGGCAGGCGCATCGAGCGAGGCCAGCCAGTCGTCGTCCGAGCCGTCGCTCACCCCTTCGAAGAGGATGGTGCTGAGGTAGCGCTCGCCGGTGTCGGGGAGCATCGCCAGGATCACCGAGCCCGCCGCGGCCTCCTGCGCGACCTTCAGCGCGGCGGCCAGCGTCGCGCCGGCCGAGAGGCCGACGAACACGCCCTCTTCCGCGGCGAGGCGGCGCGCGGTGTCGCGCGCGGTCAGGTCGTCGATCGGGATGTTGCGGTCGACGACCTCGCGATCCAGCACCGCCGGCACGAAGTCGGGCGTCCAGCCCTGGATCTTGTGCGGCTGCCAGTCCTTGCCCGCGAGAAGCTGTGCCGCGGCCGGTTCGGAGGTCACGACCTGCACCTCCGGGCGGGCCAGCTTCAGGGTCTGGCCCACGCCGGTGAGCGTGCCGCCCGTGCCCCAGCCGGAGACGAAGTAGTCGAGCCGACGGCCGACGAAGTCCTGCAGGATCTCCGGGCCGGTCGTGCTGCGGTGCCACGCCGGGTTCGCCTCGTTCTCGAACTGCCGGGCGAGGAACCAGCCGTGCTTCTCGGCGAGTTCCTTCGCCTTGCGCACCATGCCGCTGCCGCGCTCGGCCGCCGGTGTGAGGATCACTTTCGCGCCATAGGCGCGCATCAGCTTGCGGCGCTCGACCGAGAAGGTCTCGGTCATCACGGCGACGAACTTGTAGCCTCGCGCGGCGGCGACCATCGCCAGCGCCACGCCGGTATTGCCCGAGGTCGCCTCGACGATGGTGTCGCCCGGCTTCAGCAGGCCCTTCTTTTCGGCGTCGAGCACGATGGCCAGGGCGAGGCGGTCCTTGACCGAGCCGCCGGGGTTGAAGGCCTCGACCTTCACGTACAGCTGCACGTGGGGCGGGGCGATGCGGTGCAGGCGCACGATGGGGGTGCGGCCGATGGTGTCGAGGATGCTGTCGTAGAGGGCCATGGCGGGCGTCCGGGTGGCGGGGAAGGAGAGGCGGGCGGGAGGGCGCGGGGGGCGACTACGCGGCGAGGACGAGCGAGCCGGGCGTCGTGGCGGGCGGATGAAGCGTCACCGCGGGCTGCGCGGGTGTCGGCGAGGGCGTGGCGTCGACCGGCGCGGGCCCGAACCAGTGCAGGGCCTTCGCCAAGGCGGCCACCTCGCCAAGGATCAGCAGGGCCGGGGAGCGCACGTTCTCGGCGAGGGCCCGCTCGGGCAGGTCGGCGAGGGTGCCGAGCACGACGCGCTGGTTCGCTCGACTGCCGTTCTCGACGAGGGCGAACGGCGTCGACGGCGCGCGGCCGTGGGCCAGGAGGCGGTCGCGGATCGTGTCGAGGCCCTGCACGCCCATGTAGACGGCGAGCGTCTGGCGCTCCTGCGCGAGGGCCGCCCAGTCGAGCGTGTCGATCGAGTTGCGGCAGTGCGCGGTGACGAGGCGCACCGACTGCGCGTGGTCGCGATGCGTGAGCGGGATGCCGGCATAGGCGCCGCAGGCCACGGCCGCGGTGATGCCCGGCACGACCTCGTAGGGGACGCCCTCGGCACGCAGGGCTTCGAGCTCCTCGCCGCCGCGGCCGAAGACGAAGGGATCGCCGCCTTTCAGGCGCACGACGGTCTTCCCGGCGTGGGCATGCTCGACCAGCAGCTCGTGGATGCGCTGCTGCGTCGTGTGGTGCGTGCCGGCCTCCTTGGCGACCTCGATGCGTTCCGCATCGCGGCGGGCGAGGGCGAGCACGTCGGCGCTGACGAGGCGGTCGTGGAGGATCACGTCGGCCTGGTTCAGCGCGCGCAGGCCGCGCAGGGTGAGCAGGCCGGGGTCGCCAGGGCCGGCGCCCACGAGGATCACGCGGCCCTGCGGCCTGGGGTCCTCGCCGAGCGCCGCGTCGAAGGCCGCCTCGGCGGAGGCGACATCGCCGCGACGCAGTGCGTCGGCGGCGGGGCCGCGCACGAGGCGCTCGATCACCTGACGGCGGCGCGTCGTGTCGGGGAAACGCGAACGCAGCGCCTCGCGCTTGCCGCCCAACCATCCGGCGAGGGCGCCCAGCGACGGATCGAGTTCCGTCTCCAGCGTCTCGCGCAGCCAGCGGGCCAGCATCGGCGCCTCGCCGCGGCTGCTGATCGCCACTTGCAGGGGCCCGCGTTCGACGCGCGCCGGCACCTGGAAGGTGCAGCGTGGGGCGTCGTCGACCACGTTCACCCAGATCCGCCGAGCATCGGCTTCGTGGGCGACGGCGGCGTTGACCTCGGGGTCGTCGGTGGCGGCGATGACCAGCCAGGCGCCGTCCAGCCAGCCCGGATGGAAGGTCCCGGGCCGGTGGGCGAGGCGTCCCTCGACCACCGCCCGGGCCAGCTCGGGCACCAGGTCCGGCGCGCCGACCACCACGTCGGCACCGGCCTCCAGCAGGGCCTCGGCCTTGCGTCGCGCGACCGCACCCCCTCCCACCAACAGCACGCGGCGGCCGGCGAGGTCGAGGAACACGGGAAACAGCGGCACAGGCATGAGGCGGACAGGCAGGGAAGACCAGTCCAGCCACGCTAGGGCGGTGGGGGACGCGGGCGGAAATGCCCCGGCGAACCATGCATATTCCATCCGGTTATCAGAAAGGACTGGTCTTTAAGTCTTGTTTATCGTTTCATCGCGATGAATGAATAAACAAATGTCGGGCTGCGGCCCGCGCCGACGATGACCCTGACCCAGCTCCGCTACCTCATCGCGATCGCCGATGCCGGCCTGAACATCACCCAGGCCGCCGAACGCGTCCACGCGACCCAGCCCGGCATCTCCAAGCAGCTCAAGGCGCTGGAGGACGAACTCGGCTTCCTGCTGTTCCAGCGCAAGGGGCGCAGCCTCGAAGCGATCACCGAGGCCGGCGCGGTGGTGCTGGTCCATGCCCGCCGTGCGGTCGCCGAAGCCGCCAACATCCGCGCCTTCGCCGCCAACCAGCGCGGCGAGCTGGCGGGGACCCTGCACATGGCGACCACCCACACGCAGGCCCGCTTCGTGCTGCCGGCGGCGATCGCCGCCCTGAACCGCGAGTACCCGCAGGTCGGCGTGCAACTGCAGTCGCTGGCCGACAACGACGTGCTGCCGCACCTCGCCAAGGGCAGCGCCGATTTCGCCATCGTCAGCACCGTCGGTAGCGTGCCCGCGGGCGGCCATGCCATTCCGCTGTACCGCTGGCGGCGCGTCGTCGTGGTGCCGAAGGGCCACCCCCTGGCCGGGCTCGGCCGCGCACCGACCTTGGCCGAGCTCGCCGCCCATCCGCTGGTCAGCTACCACAGCACCAACCAGCCGGAGAGTTCGCTGCGGCGTGCCTTCACCGAGGCGGGCCTGCAGCCGACCGTGGCGATGACCGCCCACGACGCCGACCTGATCAAGACCTACGTGCGGGCGGGCCTGGGCGTCGGCATCCTCGCCGAGATGGCCGTCAGCGCGATCGCGGACGCCGATCTTGCGGTGCTGCCGCCCCCGCCGGTGCTGCCGGTGTGCACGGCCTGGGCCGTCGTCCCGAAAGAGCGCGTGCTGCGCCGCTATGCCTTCGACCTGTTCCGGCATCTGGCGCCGCAGTTGGATCGCCACGACCTGCAGCGGGTGATCGCCGGCCACCAGGACGCCACGTGGCCGACCGCGCCCGCCTGGGCCGACCTCAGCCAGGCGATCACGAGCTGAGCCCGGGGCTCACGCCACGGGCTCGTGCAACCCGCACTCGCGCTTGAGGCCGAAGAATCGCGTAGCCTCGGCGTCGACTTCGGCCGACAGGGGCCGGGTGGTGTGCACGTCGCCGATCGAGACGTAGCCCTGCTCCCACAGCGGGTGCCAGGGCAGGCCGTGGGCCTTCAGGTAGGCGCCGATGTCGCGGTCGGTCCAGTCGATGACGGGGTGCAGTTTCCAGCGGGGGCCGGCGCGTTCCAGCACGCGGCGCTGCTCGCGGCTGCTCGACTGGCTGCGACGCAGGCCGGCAATCCACAGCGTCGCGCCGAGGCCGTCGAGCGCGCGCTGCATCGGCGCCACCTTGCGCAGCTGGTTGTAGCGTTCGATGCCGTCGAGGCCCTGCTCCCAGAGCTTGCCGTGGCGGGCTTCGAACCAGCCTGGCGAGTCATCCGCGCGAGCAACGTGCAGGTTCAGCGCGAGGCGGTGCGTGAGCTCATCGGCGAAGCGGTAGGTCTCGGGGAACAGGTAACCGGTGTCCACCAGAACCACGGGCACATCGGGGGCCCGCTGCGTGACGAGGTGCAGCGCAGCGGCGGACTGCGCGCCGAAGCTGGTCGACAGCACGGCGCGACCCGGGGTGTTCGAGAGCGCCCAGGCCAGCCGAGCTTCGGCGTCGAGCGCGTCGAGCCAGCCGTTCAGAGATCCAAGCGCAGCGTCATTCGACCACGCCGTGGCCAGATCGAAGGGTGCCTGCGGCGGCGTCGCTTCCGCCGTGCCAGCGTCGCGCGCACCGCGGCGCGGCAGCCCGGCAGGACGTTCGGCGCTGACCGCGTTGCCGTCGCCGCTCATGCGAGCACCAGCGGGATCGGGCCGGGCTTCGGTGCGACGACGCCGGTGCGCACCAGGAAGTCGCCGAAGCGTTCGTCCGCGCGGCGGTCTTTGGCGTATGACGCAATGAGCGGTTCGAGGGCTGCGAGGATCTGCGCTTCGTCGACGTTTTCGCGGTACAGCGCATTCAGGCGCGCGCCGCGATGGTCGGCGCCGAGCATCAGGTTGTAGCGCCCGGGCGCCTTGCCGACGAGCGCGATTTCGCCGAGGAAGGGCCGCGAGCAGCCGTTCGGGCAGCCGCTGATCCGCAGGTGGATGTCGGCCTCGGTCAGCCCGTGGCGATCCAGCAGCCCCTGCACGCGATCGAGGAAGACGGGCAGGTAGCGCTCGGCCTCGGCCATGGCCAGCGCGCAGGTCGGCAGCGCCACACAGGCCAAGGCGTTTAGCGCGAGCGGTGTGGCGCGGCGGAAGTGGTCGAGGCCGTACGTGGTGATCAGCGCGTCGACGCTCGCGCGCCCCGCCGGCGAAAGCCCGGCGATGACGAGGTTCTGGTTCGGCGTCAGGCGGAACTCGCCTTCCCCGGCCTCCAGCAGGGCCTGTGCGACGGCGCGCAGGCCGGTCTGCCACAGCCCGGCGTCACCGTCCTGCACGCGGCCGGCGGTGATGCGCAGCGTCAGGTGCGCGCGGCCGTCCTCGCCTTCGACCCAGCCGAAACGGTCGCCGTTGTGGGTGAAGGCCAGGGGCTTGGGCGGCGCGAGCGTGACGCCGCTGCGCTGCTCCACCTCGGTGCGGAACGCGTCGAGGCCGACACGGTCGATCGTGTACTTGAGCCGCGCGTGCTTGCGCACCTTGCGGTTGCCGAGGTCGCGCTGCGCGGTGACGACGGCGGTGGCGACCGGGATCAGCTGCTCCGGCGTGATGAAGCCCAGCGGATCGGCGAGGCGCGGGTAGGTCTCGGCGTCGCCGTGCGTGCTGCCCATGCCGCCGCCGACCAGCACGGTGTAGCCGGTCAGCACGTCGCCGTCGAGGTGAGCGACGAAGCCGAGGTCCTGCGCGAACACGTCGACATCATTGGTCGGCGGAATGGCGAAGCCGATCTTGAACTTGCGCGGCAGGTAGGTGCTGCCATAGATCGGCTCGGCGGCCGGGTCGCCGCCGGCGACACGCTCTTCGTCCAGCCAGATCTCGTAGTAGGCGCGGGTGTTCGGCAGCAGGTGCTCGGAGAGTGCGGCCGCCTGTGCGTACACGGTGGAGTGCGCCGCCGAGACCTGCGGGTTCGCGGCAACCGCCACGTTGCGGTTGACGTCGCCGCAGGCGGCGAGGGTGTCGATCAGCGCGGCGTTGATGGCCTTCATCGTGGCCTTCAGTTCGCGCTTGATGACGCCGTGGAACTGCACGGCCTGGCGCGTGGTGATGCGCAGGCCGCGTTCGGCGAAGTCGTTCGCCACGCCGTCCAGCTTCAGCCACTGCCTGGGCGTGAGCACGCCGCCCGGCGTGCGGGTGCGGATCATGAAGCTGTAGGCCGGCTCGAGCTTGGCGACGCGGCGCTCTTCGCGCAGGTCGCGGTCGTCCTGCTGGTAGCTGCCGTGGTACTTGATGAGGATCTGGTCGTCGTCGCGCAGGGCGCCGGTGATCGGATCGGCGAGGCTGGCCTCGAGCGTGCCGCGCAGGCCGGCGCTCTGGCGCTTGATGTCTTCGACGGAATGCGTGGCCATCAGTAAACGTCCCGGGCGTAGCGGGCGGTGCGTTCCAGCCCGGTGAAGTAGT
>JAJTHD010000033.1 GCA_021297925.1 Lysobacteraceae bacterium | reverse complement strand
GTCGCGCTTTCGGTCGTAGTTGCGCATCTCCTCCCGGAGGTGCGCGATGCGCTGACGGCCGAGGGCGTTGCGTTCCTCGTCCAGCAGCACGGCGTCCAGCAGCTCGGCCATGCGCTGCGCAGCGGGCAGCAGCGTCTCCCAGGCGTCGAGGGCGGGCAGCGGCCCCGGCAGGGTCATGAACAGGCTGACGCCGGGCGTGCGGATCTCGCCCAGCCGGGCCATGTCGAACGAGCCGGGCTTCACGAGGTTGGCGAGACTGAAGATCGGGCCGCGCTCGGGATGCTGGTCGTCGAGGCGGTGGAAGATGTCCATGTGCCCGAAGGCGAGCCCGGCCTTCTCGCAGGCCACCACGATGTCGGGACCATGGAGCGATTCGCCCGCCCTCGCCGCGAGGTAGATCGTCACGATCCGGTCGAACGCCGCCTCCGGGCGGGCGCCCAGCGTGGAGCGCGACGGCGACGGCGCGGGGTCGTCGGCGGCGATGCCACGCTCGGCGTCGAGCGTCGGGCCGTCGACGTCCGCGGCGGCGAGCGACTCGCCGAATGTCGGTTCACGCCGGGCCGCGCCGGGGAAGCCCGCGGCCAGCGCGGCGGTCCGGGATTCGCGCGCGGCGTCCCCGGGCTCGCGGCGAACCCCCTGCTCCGGCTTCTTGCGGCCGGTGACCCAGATCACGGCCATGAGGACCAGCACGGCGGCACCGATGGCGAGGCGCAGGACGGTGGCTTCACTCAGGCCGGTCAGGTCCATCCACGGAGCTCCAGGAACGCGTTGCGAAGAAGTGACGCCCGATTATGCCGCACCGGCGAGGCGCGTGGCCTCGGCGAGGTCGACGGACACGAGGCGCGACACCCCTGGCTCGCGCATGGTGACGCCGGCGAGTTGCCTGGCCGCCTCCATCGTCGCCTTGTTGTGGCTGACGAACAGGAACTGCACCTTCTCACTCATCTCGCCGACCATCGTGCAGAAGCGACCGACGTTGGCTTCGTCCAGCGGTGCGTCGACCTCGTCGAGCAGGCAGAACGGCGCCGGGTTCAGGCGGAAGATCGCGAACACCAGCGACACCGCGGTGAGCGCCTTCTCGCCGCCCGAGAGCAGGGTGATGTTGGAGACGCGCTTGCCCGGCGGGCGGGCCATGATGGCCACCCCCGTGTCGAGCAGGTCTTCGCCGGTGAGCTCGAGGTAGGCGTGGCCGCCGCCGAACAGGCGCGGGAACAATTCCTGCACGCCGGCGTTGACCCGGTCGAAGGTCTCCTTGAAACGGCCGCGGGTCTCGCGGTCGATCTTGCGGATCGCTTCCTCGAGCTGGTCGAGCGCGGTGGTCAGGTCGACATGCTGCTTGTCGAGGTAGGCCTTGCGCTCGCTCTGCTCGGCGAACTCCTGGATGGCGGCAAGGTTGACCGGCTCCAGCCGGCGCATTTTGCCTTCCAGTTCGCCGATGCTGCGCGACCAAGTGGCCGCGTCGGCCTGCTCCGGCAGCCCGGCCACGACGGCGTCGAGCTCGAGGCCGGCGGTGGCGATCGCCTCGACCTGCTGCTGCGCCTTGATCTCCAGCGCCTGCGCTTCCATCCGTCGCTGCGCGATGCGCTCGCGCTGGGCGATAGCGGCCTGGTCGCGCTGCTGGCGCTTGTGCTCGTAGCCGCGCAGCTCCTGTTCGATGCCGTCCAGGTTCGCACGGGCCGTGGCGAGGTCCTTCTCGGCGACGAGGCGCTGCTCGAGCAGCAGCTGGCGCTCGCCGTCGAGGGTGTGGATCGGGCTGTCGCCGTCCTGCAGCTGGGCGGCGAGCTCGTCACGACGGCTGGCCAACTGGGCCTGCTGGCCACGCAGGCGCGACAGCGACTGGTTCAGCGCGTTGACGCGGGTACGCTGCGCCTCCAGCGCCAGCGCGAGCTGGTGGGCCGATTCGCGGGCCTCGCGGGCCGACATCCGAGCCGTCTCGCGCTGCTCGGTGAAGAGGCGGCGCTCGTTCTCCAGCGTGATCCGCTGCGCTTCGAGGTCGCCCATGCGCCCGGTGGCGATCTCCAGCCGGCCACGCGCCTCGCGCACCTCGACCTGCGCCGATTCCATCGACGTGGCAATCTGGGCGAGTTCGCGATCCAGCGTGGCCATGCGGGCCTGCGCGGTTTCCAGCCGGCCCTTCTGGCTCTGCAGTTGGCCGCCCATCTCGGCGACGCTGCGGTGCGCGAGGTACAGCGTTCGCTGGGCGTCCTCGCGGGCCTGCTCGGCCACCAGCAGCGCGTCGCGGTGGGCGTGCTGGCCGTCGAGCAGGGCCTGCTCGCGGGCCGCCAGCCCCGCGATCCGCTGCTTCAGTTCATTGATCTCGCGCTCGCGGGCCAGCGCGCCCTGCTGGGCCTCGCCGCTCTTGTTGAAGCGCAGCCAGCCCGGACCTTCCCAGACGCCGGTGCGATCGATCAGGGCTTCGCCGGTGCGAAGGTCGGCGCGGATCGCCTCGGCCTCGTCGGAGGCCAGCACGTCGACGGCATGGATGGGCGCAAGCAAGGCGCGGATCGCGCGCGGCCCCTGCACCTTCGCCGCCAGGCTGCTCGCGGGCGCATCGACGCCGCCCATCGCGCCGTCGACCAACGCCACGCGGCCCTGCGCCAGCTGTGCCACGGCCTCGCGCACACTGCCGGCGTCGTCGTGCACGACCGCTTCCAGCATGTGCCCGAGGACGGTCTCGACCGCAGTTTCCCAGCCCGGCTCGACCGTCAGCACTTCGCCAAGTCGCGGCAGGTCGGCGAGGCCCTGGGCCTGCAGCCAGTCGAGGGCGCCGCTCTTCTCCTGACCCAGCGCGGCGTGCTGCAGCGCTTCGAGCGAGGCCATGCGGCCCTTGGCGGCCTGCGCAGCCTTGCGGGTTTCGGCGAGTTCGGTCTGTTGCTGGCGCTGCTGCTCCTGGATCTCGAGCAGGGCGGCCTTCTTGCCGTCGAGGATCTCCGCCAGCGCATCGAGCCCGGCGCGCTTGGTCTCGTGCTCGAGCGCCAGCGTTTCCATCGCTTCGCTGAGCGTGGCGAGGTCGAGGCCGGCGCGCTCGGTGGCCAGCGTCTCGCGGCGGCGATTGGCCTCCATCGACTGCCGCTCGAGGAACTCGATCTTGGTACGTTCGACCTCGGCGGCGCGCGAGGACTCGGCGTACGACCGGGCGTACTCGTCCCAGCGACGCTGCCAGTCGGCGAGCTTGGTTTCCGCCTCGCGCAGGGCGTCCTGGCGGTCTTCGTCGCCGCCACGCAGGGTCTCGAGGCGCGGTTCGGCTTCCGCCACCTGCTCTTCCAGCTGCATCAGCTGGGCGGCGTCGGACTCGATGTGGTGCATCACCTCGGCCAGCGCCTCGTCGGCTTCCGCGCGAGCGGTCTCGATGCGCCGTTTCAGTTCGCGCTGGTGCTGGATCTGCTGTTCGATGCGCGCGATCTCGCCGCCGATGCGGTAGCTCTCGGCCTGCGCGCGGCCCAAGTGCTGGCTGGCCTCGGCATGCTGCTCGCGGGTCAGCTCGCCCTGCTCTTCCGCGGCGCGTTGTTCGGCCAACAGTTCCTGCAGTCGCGTCTCGTCGGACAGCAGCGAGGCGTTCAGGGCCTCGAGCTCGCGGTTGAGCCTGCGGTACTCGAGCGCCTTCAGCTGCGCGTCCTTCTCGCGGTGCTCGGCCTGGAGGCCCTGGTATTGCTCGGCGGCGCGGGCCTGGCGCTTGAGGTGCTCAAGCTGCTTGTCGATCTCCTCGCGCAGGTCGTTCAGGCGATCGAGGTTGTCGCGGGTGGCCTTGATGCGGCTCTCGGTCTCCTTTCGGCGCTCCTTGTACTTGGAGATGCCGGCGGCCTCCTCGAGGAACAGCCGCAATTCCTCGGGCTTGGCCTCGATCACCTGCGAGATCATGCCTTGCTCGATGATCGAGTAGCTGCGCGGCCCGAGGCCGGTGCCGAGGAACAGGTCGGTGATGTCGCGGCGACGGCAACGCGCACCGTTGAGGAAATAGCTGCTCTGGCCATCGCGCGACACGAGTCGCTTGACCGAGATCTCGTTGTACTTGGCGAACTCGCCGCCGATGGCCTGGTCGGTGTTGTCGAAGACCAGCTCGACGGTGGCCTGCGACACCGGCTTGCGCGAGGACGAGCCGGAGAAGATCACGTCCGTCAGCGAGTCGCCTCGCAGCCGGCTGGCCGAGCTCTCGCCCATGACCCAGCGCACGGCGTCGATGATGTTCGACTTGCCGCAGCCGTTGGGGCCGACGATGCCGGTCATGTTGGTCGGCAGGTGGAGCGTCGTCGGGTCGACGAAGCTCTTGAAGCCGGCGAGCTTGATGGTGGACAGGCGCATGCGCGGGGCGATCCGGGATCACGGTGCCGGATCGAGGCCGACGCCGCAGGGTCTACAACGGAAGCGCAGCCTCCAAGTCCTTGATTTCCATGGACTGCGGGCCGCAAGGTCGGCCAGTGTACCGCCCCGGAGGACCCGCTTCACGCCGTTCGACCCGACCCCGGAGGCCCGACACCTCAGCCGGCCGGGGCTCCCGGCTCGCCCGGCGCCCATGCGCCGATCGCCAACGCGTGGATGTCGGTCGCCATCAGCGGTCCCAGCGCCTCGTAGATGCGGCGATGCCGGGCGATCGGGGGCAGGCCCACGAACGCCGCACTGACCACCCGCACGGTGAAGTGGCTGCGCCCGTCGGCGGCCCCAGCGTGCCCCCGGTGGCGATCGCTGTCGTCGACAAGATCAAGGAAAGTCGGGGCCAGCGCGCCCCGCAGCCGGGCCTCGATGGCGGCGGCGCGCTGCCCGCGGGGCAGCGGCGAATCGGCGGGCGTCGCGTTCACGGCAGTACGGGCAGGAAAGGGCGGACGTCGACCGACGCGTACACGCCCGCGGCGACGTAAGGGTCCTCGGCCGCCCACGTCCGGGCGGCCCCGAGGTCCGGGAAGGCCGCCACGACCACGCTGCCCGATACCCCGCCCTCGGCCGGCGGCACGCCGTCCCCGCGGGGCATGGGTCCGGCGAGCCGCAGCCGTCCCTCGGCCGCGAGGTCTCGCAGCCGGGCCAGATGGGCGGGACGGGCCTCGGCGCGACGCTCGGCGGCGTCCTCGGCGTCCTGTGCGAAAACGACGTACCAGCGGGTCGGAGGATGCTGTTCGTTCATCCCACCAGTTTAACGATGCGAAGGCCGCGTTAAACTACAGGGGCCGCCATGGAGGCGGCGTCCCCCGTCCCTACTTTCCACCAAGGAAACTGCATGCGTTCCTTCCGCCCCCTGGCGTTTGCTTTCGGCCTCACGGTGTTCACTGCCGCCAGCCCCGCCGCCGCCGAGCCCCTCGCGTATTCCATCGTCCACGAGACCGAGACGGCCCTGCCCGAGGACCTCGGCGCGGTGCATGCCCTGCGCCTCGTGAACCTCCGTTGGTCCCCCTACGAGGGCCGCAAGGCCCGCGTCGCCGTCAGCAAGATCGACAACACCTCCTCCGTCGCCAGCTACACCGCGAGCGACCAGTACGGCCAGACCGACGTCAGCTGGGCCTTCCAGACGGTGCCGGTGAACGGCATCGAGGCCATGATCACGGACGCCCTCAACCAGAGCGGCCGCTTCCGCCTGATCGAGCGCCAGGCCATCAACAACGTGCTTCGGGAGCAGGACTTTGGGTCCAGCGGCCGCGTCGCGCAGCCGTCGGCCGCCGCGACGGGGCAGGTCCTGGGCGCCGAGTACCTCGTCGAGGCGGTCATCACGTCGTACGACCCGGGCGTGACCTCCAAGTCGACCAACATCGGCGGCATCGCTACGGCCGCGGGCCTCGGCGGCGGCCTGGGCGCCCTGGTCGGCGGCCTCAGCATCAATTCCTCGTCGGCCGCGCTGGGCATGAACATCCGCCTCATCGACGCGACGACCTCGGAGGTCGTGTTCACCAAGCAGATCAACCGCGAGATCAAGGAGTCGGGCCTCGGCTTCGGCGGTGGTGCCATCGCCGGCGGCGCGGCCCTGGGGGGTTTCGTCGGCCAGTACTCGCGCACGCCGATCGGCCAGGCAGTCCAGGCCGCGATCCACGAGGCGGTGTACGAACTCGCCAAACAGGTCGGCGCGAAGCCGGCCAGCGGCTCGGTGGTCCGCGTCCAGGGCCCGCAGGCCTTCCTGAACCTCGGGGCCGGCTCCGTGCAGGTCGGTGACCGCCTCAGCGTGGCCCGCCTCGGCGAAGCGCTGATCGATCCGGAGACCGGGATCTCGCTCGGCTCGACCGAAACGCCAGTGGGCGAGGTCCAGGTCACCCAGGTGCAGGACCGCTTCAGCATCGCCATGGTCCAGGGCGGCGCCAAGATCGAGGCGAAGGACCGCGTGATCTCGATGGCCACGCCAGAACCGATCGAATTCGGCCCGATGCTGGACGAACTGGCCGAAAAGCCGAAGAAGCCGCGTCGCCGCTGACCGATGCCGGACCACGCCGCCACGCGTCCGCGCCGTTCCCCGCCCCACGCCGGCCGGGGACGGCGCCTTCGGCCGCGGGCGGCGGGGGGGCGCCGGTGAGTCGCGGCGAAGGCCTTCGCCTCGACGTCCATCCCACCCATCCGCAGGCGCGCCAGATCGAACGCTGCGCGCAGAGCCTCGCCGGCGACGGCCTCGCGCTCTGCCCCACCGACGCGGGCTACGCCCTAGTCTGGGGCCTGGACGGCACCGGGGCCGAGGAGCGGGTCCGCCGGCTTCGCCAACTGGACACCCGGCACCCCTTCACCCTATGCTGCGCGTCGATCAGCGACGCCAGCCGGTTCGCCCGGCTCGACGACCGGGTTTTCCGCCTGCTGCGGCGGCTCGGGCACAGCCCCGTCACCTACCTCCTGCCGGCCTCCGGCCAGTTGCCGAACCGTCTCCGACAATGCGGACGGGGCAAACGCCGGGACATCGGCATCCGCCTGCCCGGCCACCCGGTGGCGCAGGCCCTGCTCGAGGCTTGTGGCGGTGTCCTGTTGTCGGCGACCCTGCGGTCGCCGGACATGGACGCCGACGAGGCGCCGTTCCTCGGCCACGAGGCCGACGCGGTCGCCGACCTGTGGCTGCACGGGGTCGACGTGATGCTGGACGCCGGCCATTGCGATCCCGGGCCGACCAGCATCCTCGACTGCACGGGGGATGCACCCGTCCTGCTCCGGCAGGGCTTCACGCCGGTGGACCTCGACTGAGGCCTCACCTCCGGCGGGACGACCGTCCCGCCCCACGCCGAGACCACTCCGCCCCGAGGGAGGGCCCGTGACTCGCAAGATCGGCTGCCACACCCGATGACGGGGGCAACCGCCCAAGACGGCCTGCCGCTGCCCGCCGAGGCCGCGCCGGCGTCCGCCGCCACCGATTTCCCGACCCCGCCCCAGCAGCAGGAAATGCCGCTGGCGGTCGTCCGTGGCCAGCCGGTGCTGCAGATCCCCCAGGACCTGTACATCCCGCCGGACGCGCTCGAGGTCATCCTCGAGGCCTTCGAGGGCCCGCTGGACCTGCTGCTCTACCTGATCCGCCGTCAGAACCTCGACATCCTCGACATCCCGGTGGCCGAGATCACCCGCCAGTACATCGGCTACATCGACGTGATGCAGGAGCTGCGCTTCGAACTCGCCGCCGAGTACCTGGTGATGGCTGCGATCCTCGCCGAGATCAAGTCGCGGATGCTGCTGCCCCGCCCGCCTTCGGAGGAGGGCGTCGAGGCCGACCCGCGCGCCGAACTGGTGCGCCGCCTGCAGGAGTACGAGCGCTTCAAGAAGGCCGCCGAGGATATCGACACCCTGCCCCGCCTCGACCGCGACACCGTCGTGGTGCATGCAGATCCGGGCGAGAAGCAGAGCCGCGTCGAGCCGCCGGCCGTCGACCTCCGCGAGATGCTGCTCGCCCTGCGCGACGTCATGAAGCGCGCCGAGTTGTTCAGCCACCACGCCATCAAGCGCGAGGCGCTCAGCGTCCGCCAGCGCATGGGCGAGGTGCTGGGCCGGTTGTCGGCCACCCAGTTCACCGGGTTCACCGCGCTGTTCACGCCGGAAGAGGGGCGCCTCGGCGTCGTGGTGACCTTCCTCGCGATCCTCGAACTCGCCAAGGAGCGCCTCATCGAGCTCGTGCAGACCGCGCCGCTCGCGCCGATCCACGTCCGGGCCCTGGCCGAGCGCCTCGACAAGGACGGCGGTCCGGCCCCGGCGGACGAGGCCCCCGAAACCCCCGGGGGGGACGCGCCCTCCGCCCAGCCCACCGACGGCGATGACGGCCTCGCGCCGGCCTGAGCCCGTTTCGATCCGCGACCTCCATGACCGACGAGACCCTTCCCGACGACTTCGCCCTGGCCGCGCCGACCGAGCCGGAACCGACCGAGCTGGCGCTGATCGCCCGCATCGTCGAGGCCGCCCTGCTGGCGGCGACGGGGCCCCTGACCGTCGCCCAGCTCTATGCTCTGTTCCCCGACGCCCAGCCCGCACCGCGCGGCAGCATCGAACAGGCCATCGCGCAGCTGCAGGAGGCCAGCGCGACTCGCGGCGTCGAGCTGGTCGAGGTGGCCTCGGGCTTCCGCTTCCAGGTGCGGCGCGAGGTCCAGCCCTGGGTGTCGCGCCTGTTCACCGAGCGGCCGCAGCGCTACACGCGCGCGACGCTCGAGACGCTGGCCCTGATCGCCTACCGCCAGCCCATCACCCGCGGCGAGATCGAACAGATCCGCGGCGTCGCGGTGAACGCCAACATCGTCAAGATGCTCGAGGAGCGCGAGTGGATCCGCGTCGTCGGCCATCGCGACGTGCCGGGCCGCCCCGCCCTGTTCGGCACCACCAGGGCCTTCCTCGACTACTTCAACCTGAAGTCGCTGGACGAACTGCCGCCGCTGTCCGAGATCCGCGACCTCGGCGAGCTCGAACCGCAACTGCCGCTGGAGGATCCCCTGCCCGTACAGGCCCTCGCCGCCGCGGCCCTTCCCGAATCCGTCCCCGTCGCCGATGACGCGGGCGCCGATGCCGACGTCGCGACGACGTCCGCCCCCACCCCTGACGAGAGCGACGACGCGGCCAACGACCGCACGCCTTGAGCCCGATGAGCAACGACACCCCACGCAAGACCCTTTCGCTGAAGCGCGACGCCGCTCCGGCCCTTCCCACCATCGAGGAACGCCTGCACAAGGTGTTGGCCCAGGCCGGCCTCGGCTCGCGCCGGGCGCTCGAGGAGCGCATCGCCCGCGGCGACATCCGCGTAAACGGCGAGGTGGCCGAACTCGGCCGCACCATCCGCGGCGGCGACCGCGTCGAGCTGGACGGCAAGGCCTTCGTCGCCACCGCCCTGACCGAACCGCCGGCCGTCCTGCTGTACAACAAGCCCGAGGGCGTGGTGACCACACGCGAGGACCCCGAAGGCCGTCCGACCGTGTTCGAAACCCTGCCGCGCCTCAAGGGTGCGCGCTGGATCGCCGTGGGCCGCCTCGACATCAACACGACCGGCCTGCTGCTGCTCACCACCGACGGCGAGCTCGCCAATGCGCTGATGCACCCGTCGAGCGAGGTCGAGCGCGAGTACGTCTGCCGCATCCACGGCGAGGTGTCCGACGCCGTCGTCGAGCGCCTGAAACGCGGCGTGCAGCTCGAGGACGGCTCGGCGAAGTTCGACGAGATCGAGCCGATCGGGGCCAGCGATTCGCACGCCTGGTTCCGCGTGGTCATCAAGGAAGGCCGCAACCGCGAGGTGCGCCGCCTGTGGGACAGCCAGGGCCTGACGGTGAGCCGCCTGAAGCGCATCCGCTACGGCAGCGTGGTGCTGCCGCGGGAGCTGCTGCGCGGCCATTGCACGGAGATGCCGGGCGAACAGGTCGAAGCCCTGCGCCGGGAGTTCCAACTGCAGGAGCAAGCCCCGGTGCTGACGCTCCAACCGGTGATCGGCCAGCGCCGCGCCACCAAGCAGGCCATCGAGGTCCGACGCGACCAGCGCGGGCCGTCCTACGTCAACGGCGCGCTCGACCAGGAAGAGCGCGAGCTCCGTCGTTTCGACACCTTCCGCGAGGATCGCCCGGCCCGCGGCCGCGGCAAGCCCGGCGGCAAGGTGTTCGGCAAGAAGGGCGCGAAGGCCTTCGTCGGCCCGATGGGCGCCGATGCGCCGGTCGAGGGCCGCGGACCGCGCGGCGCCGGCAAGCCCTTCGGCAAGAAGCCGTTCGGCAAGAAGCCCGACGGCGCGCCGGGCGCGAAGCCCTTCGGCGCCAAGCCGGGCGGCGCTGGGAAGCCCTTCGGCAGCAAGGCCCGCGGCCCCAAGGCGGCG
>JAJTHD010000284.1 GCA_021297925.1 Lysobacteraceae bacterium | reverse complement strand
TGCGCCGGCTCATGGTCGCGTCGCCGCTCTACGCGGGGTTCCGCAGCCATCTCGATGCGCTCTCGGCCAGCGGCCCGGCGGCCGTGGACGTCGGCCTGCGCGTGCCGCTCCGGCGCGACCTCGGGACCCGGCGCGTCACGGGGGTCCTCTCGCTCGACAACGCCACCGTGGCCGACCGTCGCTGGGACCTGCGCTTCGACCGGCTGAGCGGCCGCATCCCCTTCGACGACCGGGGATTCCATGCCGACGCGCTGCCGGTGGCGTATGCCGACCATCCCGGCCGCCTGAGCCTGCGCGTGGGCGATGCGGTCGTCGACCGCGCCCTTGCCGCGGAGTTCGGGTTCGATGCCGTGCTGCCGCCGGCGGTCCTGCTGGCGAGGGCGCCGGAACTGGGCTGGCTGCGCGGGTGGCTGGACGGGGAGAGCCCGTGGCGCGTCCGCGTCGACATCCCTCGGCCGGGCTTCGATGGGCGCACCCCGCCGTCGCGGCTCCGCCTCGACTCCGACCTCGTGGGCACGCGCCTCGGCTTGCCGGCGCCCTTGCGCAAGAGCGCGACGACGCCGCTGGCCCTGGCCCTCGAGCTACCCTTGCCGGTGTCCAGCGGTGAGCTGAAGATGTCGCTCGGTCGCCTGCTCCGGTTGCGGGGCCGGCTCGGCGACGGCGTCCGCCCCTTCGCCGGCGTGGCCGAGTTCGGCAGCGTGGCCCGGCCGGCCGCCATCCCCGAGCGCGGCATCGCCGTCCGGGGCCAGATGCCCAGCCTCGACGTGGGCGGCTGGGTGGCTGCAGCGGCTGGCGGCGGCGCGGGCCAGGGCGGCCTGCAGTCCGTGGACGTGCAGGTCGGCGCCATCGACGTGCTCGACCGCAGCTTCGGCGACGGGCGCGTCGAACTCGGCCGGGACGCCCAGGGCCTGCGGGTAGCCTTCGACGGCCCGGCCATCGCCGGGACGGTGCGGGTCCCGCGCGCCGAGGGCAGCCGCGTGCAGGGCCGCTTCGCGCGCCTGCACTGGCCCCCGGTCGACGGCCGCGCGATGACGGGCCGGCCGGGGGACCTTGCGTCGGCGGTCGACGACACCGACCCCTCGCGCCTGCCGCCGCTGGACATCCGCGTCGAGGACTTCCGGCTGGGCGATGCCCGGCTGGGACGCGCGGTGCTCGAGACCTTCCCCACCCCGGAAGGCATGCACGTCGACCGCTTCACCACCGATTCCGAGGCGCTGGCGCTGTCGGCCAGCGGCGACTGGACGCGGATCGGCGGCCGCGCGCGCTCGCGCTTCGCGCTGGATTTCGATGCGCGCAGCCTCGGGGGCATGCTCGATGCCCTCGGGTTCACCGGCATGGTCGAGGACGGCCCGGTCAAGGCGCGCATGGTCGGCGACTGGCCCGGTTCGCCGGGCAGCTTCCGGCTCGACCGCTACGACGGCCGCCTGCGCCTCGACGTCGGCAAGGGTCGCCTGCTCGACGTCGAGCCCGGCACCGGGCGTCTGCTCGGCCTCGTCTCGATCGCCGAGATCCCCCGCCGCCTCACCCTCGACTTCAGCGATTTCTTCTCCAAGGGCTTCACCTTCAACGCCATGAACGGCGACTTCCTGTTCGAGGCGGGGTCCGCGACCACGGGCAACCTGCGCATCGATGGCCCCGCCGCGGAGATCAACGTCAGCGGCACCACGGCGCTCGCGGCGCGCGAGTACGACCAGCGCGTCGAGGTGCTGCCCAAGGCGGGCGGCGTGCTGCCGGCGATCGGCGCGGTGACTGCGGGTCCCGCCGGGGCCGCGCTGGGCGCGGTCGCCCAGGCCGTGTTCCAGTTGCCGCTCAAGCAGGCCACCCGCACGGTCTACACCGTGCAGGGCCCGTGGGCGGCGCCGCAGGTCGACGTCGTGGAACGCGGACCCCGCCGCGCGGCCGACGTCCCTGCGCCCTCCGCGGCCTTGCCCTCGGACGTCCCGGGCCCCATGTCCCTCGCGACGATACCGTCGTCGCCTGTCGTTCCGGAGCCCCGATGAACCCGCTCGCCCTCGCCGAACAGACCCTGCTGGCCCCGACCGGGCTCGGCCTCGACGACGTCGACCGCGCGCTCGCCGAACTGCTGGGTCCCGGCGTCGACGACGGCGACCTCTACTTCCAGCACAGCCGCCGCGAGAGCTGGACGGTCGAGGACGGCATCGTCAAGGACGGCGCGCACAGCATCGAACAGGGCGTGGGCGTGCGCGCCATCAGCGGCGAGAAGACCGGCTTCGCCTACACCGATGAAATCGACCTGCCGGCGCTGCTGGAATCGGCCCGCGCCGCCCGCGCGATCAGCCGCGAGGGCCTGAAGACCGCGCGCGGAGCGCGGATCGTGGTCGCTGGTCGCGCGCTCTATCCGGCGCTCGATCCGATCGACGGGCTCGCGCCCGACGCCAAACTGTCGAAGCTGCGCGAGATCGAGGCCTGGGTGCGCGCCGCCGATCCGCGGGTGGTGCAGGTGAGCGCTTCGCTTTCGGCTGCGGTCGACACCGTGCTGGTGGCGCGCGCCGACGGCACGCTGGCCGCCGACGTGCGTCCGCTGGTGCGCTTCAACGTGCAGGTGATCGTCGAGCAGGGCGGGCGCCGCGAATCCGGCTACGCCGGCGGCGGCGGGCGCTTCGACTACCTCGAACTCTTTTCCGACGGTCGCGCCGAAGGCTTCGCCAAGGAAGCGCTGCGGCAGGCGCTCGTCAACCTCGAGGCCATCGACGCCCCGGCGGGCGCCATGCCGGTCGTGCTCGGCCCGGGCTGGCCCGGCGTGCTGCTGCACGAGGCGGTCGGCCACGGCCTGGAAGGCGACTTCAACCGCAAGGGCACCTCGATCTACTCGGGACGCGTCGGCGAGCGCGTCGCCGCACCCGGCGTCACCGTCATCGACGACGGCACGCTCGACGCCCGCCGCGGCTCGTTGAACATCGACGACGAGGGCCAGCCCACGCAGCGCACCGTGCTGATCGAGGACGGCATCCTCAAGGGCTACATGCAGGACAGCCTCAACGCCCGGCTGATGGGCGTGGCGCGCACCGGCAACGGCCGTCGCGAGAGCTTCGCGCACCTGCCGATGCCGCGCATGACCAACACCACGATGGCGGCGGGCTCGCACACGCTGGAGGAGATGATCACCTCGGTCGAGCGCGGCCTGTTCGCGCCGAATTTCGGCGGCGGCCAGGTGGACATCACCACGGGCAAGTTCGTGTTCTCGGCCAGCGAGGCCTACCTGATCGAGAACGGGAAGATCACCGCGCCGGTCAAGGGCGCGACCCTGATCGGCAACGGCCCCGAGGTCATGAACCGGGTGGTGATGATCGGCGACGACCTGCAGCTCGACGCCGGCGTCGGCGTCTGCGGCAAGAACGGCCAGAGCGTCCCGGTCGGCGTCGGCCAGCCGTCGCTCAAGATCGCGCAGCTGACGGTGGGCGGAACGAAGGCGTGAGCTCAGTCCTCGTAGGGGACGCCGGCCTCGCCTTCGGCGGCGTCCTCGGCCTCGGCCATCAGCTCGCGCAGCACGCGGAACAGCTCGCGGAAGCCATGCGGCGGCTTGTTCGCCGCCCGCTCGGCCTTGGCGTTGCGGACGAGCGTGCGGAGCTGCTGGCGGTCGCCGGTGGGGTAGGCCTCGAGGAACTCGGCCAGCGCGGCGTCGCCGCCCTCCACCAGCCTCAGGCGCCAGTGCTCGACGCGGTGCAGCGCCGCCGCCTCGCGGCGGGCGTCGTCCTTCGTGTGCTCCAGCGCGGCCTTCAGCGCGCCCAGCACCTCGTCGTCCTCGCGGCGCATCTGCTTCGCGAGCCACTGGGTCTGCCGCTTGCGGGCGATGTGCGACGTGATGCGCTGCGAGTCGAGGACCATCGCCCGCAGGTCGTCCGGCATCGGCAGCAGCGCCAGCGTCGCATGCCCGGTGTCCATCAGCTTGCCGGCCATGGCCAGCACGTCGAGCGCTTCGCGCCGCTTCTGGCTGCGGCTCTCGTCGTGGAATTCGCCGGTCTCGGGATCGCGTCCGCGCATTCGTCGGGGCCCAACGGAAGAACAAGGCACAGGATAACGCAGTGACCGATCCCCGCCCCGACGACCACGCCACGCTGGAGCGCCTCGCCGCGCTCGCCGTGCAGGCCCTCGACGAAGCCCGGCGCCTCGGCGCCACCGCGGCCGAGGCCAGCGCGCACGACCAGCGCGGGCTCGACGTCAACGTCCGGCTGGGCGAGGTCGAGTCCGTCGAGCGCACCCGCGACCGGGGCCTCGCCATCACCGTCTACGTCGGCCAGCGCAAGGCGCAGGCGAGCACCGCCGACCTGCAGCCCGACAGCCTGCGGCGCACCGTCGAGATGGCCTGCGCCATCGCCCGCCATACCGGCGAGGACCCGGCCAACGGCCTCGCCGACCCGGACCGGATGGCGCGCGAGCCGCGTGACTTCGACCAGTGGCACCCGTGGGCGATCGAGGCCGACGAGGCCATCGCGCTTGCCATCGAGGCCGAGGCGGCCGGCCGCGAGGCCGATCCGCGCATCGCCAATTCCGACGGCGCCTCGGTGTCCACCAACGCCGGCCTGTCGGTCTATGCGAACTCCCACGGCTTCGTCGGCCGCGAGCGCAACACCAGCCACTCGATCAGCGCATCGCTGATCGCCGGCCGCGGTGACGCCATGCAGGGCGGCTACTGGTACACGTCCGCGATCCGCCCGGAAGACCTCGAGCAGGCCGCGGCGGTCGGCCGGAAGGCCGCCGAGCGCACCGTCGCCCGGCTCGATCCGCGTCCGGCGCCCACCGGGGAGTTCCCGGTGCTGTTCGTGCCCGAGGCCGCGCGCTCGCTGGTGGCGCACCTCGTCGGCGCCGTGTCGGGCGGTGCGCTTTACCGAAAGGCCAGCTTCCTGCTTGGCGCGCGCGGCGAGCGCCTGTTCCCCGAATGGTTCCGGATCCTCGAACGGCCGCACCTGCCGCGTGGCTGGCGCAGCGGTGACTTCGACGCCGATGGCGTGGCCACTCGGGAATCGGCGCTGGTCGAGGACGGTGTGCTGCAGCGTTACGTGCTGGGCACCTACTCGGCGCGGCGGCTGGGGATGGTGAGCACCGGCAACGCCGGCGGCGTGCACAACCTCGAGGTCGCTTCGAACGCCGAGGATTTCGACGCGATCCTGAAGGGGATGCGCCGCGGGCTGGTCGTCACGGAGTTGATGGGGCAGGGCGTCAACACCGTCACCGGTGACTACTCGCGCGGCGCGGCCGGCTTCTGGATCGAGGACGGCGCCATCGTGCATCCGGTCGACGAACTGACCATCGCCTCGAACCTGCGTGAGATGTTCCTCGCGATCGAGGCCGTCGGCGCGGACATCGACCGTCGGTCGGCGACGTCGGTCGGCAGCGTGCTCGTGGGCCGGATGACCGTGGCGGGGGCCTGACGCGTCGACCTTGACAGCGATTTCACGGCCCCGGACAGTGACGGCTCTTTCCTTGCCCCCTGGAGTGCCCGATGTCCGATCCCTACGCCAACCCGCCGCCCGCGCCGTCCGATTCGGGCATTTCGGCGGAGCATCGCCAATGGGCGATGTTCGCCCATCTCTCGGCGCTGATCGGCGGCTTGCTGACCAGTCCCGCCGGCGGCTGGGGATGCTTCATCGGCCCGCTGGTCATCTGGCTGATCAAGAAGGAGACGATGCCCTTCGTCGACGACCAGGCCAAGGAGGCGCTGAACTTCAACATCACCGTGGCGATCATTGCCCTCGTGATGGCCGTCGTGACCTTCATGACCCTCGGCCTGGGCATCCTCTTCACCGGCCCGATCATGCTCGTGGTCGGCATCGCGTGGCTGGTCTTCACGATCATCGCCGCGATTCGCAGCAACGAAGGGCAGGCCTACCGCTACCCGGTGGCGATCCGATTGATCCGCTGATCAGCGCTCGCGCCGTACGGCCATGACGGCCAGGTCCGAGAGGGCCTGGCCGTTACTGTTTCCGCCCGACGGAAGCCGCGCCAGCGCGGCCTCGATGCCGCCGGCGACGGCCTCGAGCCGCGCGCGCGCGCCGTCGAGCCCCAGCAGCGTCACGTAGGTGCTCTTGCCCTGCGCGGCGTCCTTGCCCGCGGTCTTGCCGAGCGTGGCGGAGTCGGCTTCGGCGTCG
>JAJTHD010000170.1 GCA_021297925.1 Lysobacteraceae bacterium | reverse complement strand
TTCGGGGCGGCCTTCTTCGCGGCCTTCTTGGTGGCCTTCTTGGCGGTGGCCTTCTTGGCGACCTTCTTCACGGCGTTCTTGGCCGTGGACTTCTTCACCGCCTTCTTGGCGGCTTTCTTCGCAGCTTTCTTGACAGCCATGGTGCACTCCTCGTCAGTGGTTTGGCTTTTGCTTCACTTGCCCAGTGGCAAAGGCAGGGCCGCGACGCGAACGCCGTGGCAACACCCGGCCGCCGGCGACGCCGGCGACGCGGATCGGGGGCGCCGCGCGACGGCGGCGTGCGACTCCGCGCGACGGGGCTGGGCCCGGCGCGTCGGTTCGGAAGGTGGGGGCCTGGGCAAAGCGCGGGAGGGAGGCGGGCCGCACGCCCTGGCGGTGAGCCATCTGGGCGGGAGCGTCTTCGGCGCAGTGCGATGGGAGGTTCGTTCGAATCACTCGTCGTGAAGTGACTTGCGTTGCGGCGGAAACTAGCCACGCAAATTTTTTGTGTCAACAACCTTGCGAGTTTTTTTTTCGACGCCGCGATCGCAGATCGCGCAGGAATCGATCGGCGTCGCATCGATGAAGCGTCGCCCGATCCGGATGCATCGCGGGAAACGCAGCAACGGCGCGGCTTCCAGCGCTTCCGTCGAAAGCGATGCGCGAGTGGCTCGATGATCGGAGGACACGCATCGCGCGTCGTGCGGCGAGGCACGCGACACGCGTCGAGGGGATCGGAATCGGCTTGGATCGGTCGATTGATGCACTGCACCACGACAAAGTGCGCGAGCTTTTTCTCCCGTGGACGACTTTAGTGACGCCCGGAACGACGAAGGCCGCACCTCTCGGCGCGGCCTTCGAGCGGCATCGTGCGAGGCACGACGCGCCGACAGACGTCAGTCGGCGATGCTGGCGGCGTAAGCGTCGGCAGCGAGGAGGCCGTCGACCTGCGACGGATCACTGGCCTCGACGACGAACATCCAGCCGGCGCCATAGGGATCGGCATTGATGGTTTCGGGCGCATCCGAGAGCGCGGCGTTGACCGCCACGACCTTGCCCGAGAGCGGGGCATAGACGTCGGAGGCGGCCTTGACCGACTCCACGACGGCGCAGCCGGCGCCCTGCGCGACCTCGTCGCCCTCGTTGGGCAGCTCGACGTAGACCAGGTCGCCCAATGCGGCCTGCGCGTGGTCGCTGATGCCCACGGTGTAGCGACCGTCGCCCTCGGCGCGGACCCACTCGTGGGACTTCATGAACTTCAGGTCGGCGGGAACGTTGCTCATCGGGGGCTCCGGACGGTGGAAGGCGGGAAATGGGGTGGATGGCGGATCAGAGTGCGAGGGCGCGGTGCTGGCCGTAGCGCTCCGGTCGGATCAGGCGAGCACGCCGGGCTGCGCCTGGCCGTCGCGCACGAAAGGATATTTCACGACGCGCACCGGGATGCGCTTGCCGCGGATGTCGACTTCGACCGTGCCCAGTTCGCCGCCCGGCACGCGGGCCAATGCGATCGAGCGGCCCAAGGTGGGGGAGAAGGTGCCGGAGAGGATCTCGCCGACGCCGCTCGCGGCATGGACGGGCTGGCCGTGGCGCAGCACGCCCTTCTCGTCCATGACGAGGCCGATGGTCTGGCGCGGCACCCCGGCGGCTTTCTGAGCCTCCAGCACGGCGCGGCCGGTGAAGTCGCGACCTTCGTCGAAGGCCACCGTCCACGCGAGGCCAGCCTCGAGCGGGCTCACCGTCTCGTCCATGTCCTGGCCGTACAGGGCCATGCCGGCCTCGAGGCGAAGCGTGTCGCGGGCACCAAGGCCGGCAGGTCCCACACCGGCGCGCTCCAGCGCTTCCCAGAGCGCGACCGCGTCGGCTTCCGGGACGATCACTTCGAAACCGTCCTCGCCGGTGTAGCCGGTGCGGGCCACGAACAGCGGACCCCGCGGCCCCGACACTTCGGCGGCGGCGAAGCGGCCGAGCGCCAGGACCGCGGCGCCGGCGTCAGCCGACAACAGCGAAGCGAACTTGGCGCGGGCGTTCGGGCCCTGCACCGCGATCATCGAGAGCTCCGGGCGCTCCTGCACGGAGACGCCGAAGGGCTTGGCCTGCGATTCGATCCATGGCAGGTCCTTGTCGCGGGTGGCGGCATTGACCACCACGCGGAACCACGACTCGCCCATGAAATAGACGATCAGGTCGTCGATGACGCCGCCCTCGGGGGTGAGCATGCAGGCGTAGAGGGCCTTGCCGGGCACCTTGAGCTTGTCGACCGAATTGGCGACGAGCTGGCGAAGGAAGGCACGGACCCGCTCGCCGCGGAGGTCGACGACGGTCATGTGCGAGACGTCGAACATGCCGGCGTCGCGACGGACGAGGTGGTGCTCCTCGATCTGCGAGCCGTAGTTCAGCGGCATGTCCCATCCGCCGAAGTCGACCATGCGGGCACCGCGGGCGCGGTGGGTGGCGTTGAGGATCGTGGACTTCGTCATCGCGGGGCGCCGTCTGGGAAGGCCGCGATTATGGACGAATCGCCACTCGGCCGGGCCCGGTCGCCGCGGTCAGCGCGCGTCGCCGCGTTCGTCGCGGAGCAGCCACCACACCGGCAGGGCGCCGACGAGCACCAGCAGGAGCGCGGGCGCAGCCGCCTCGCGCCACAGGCCCTCGGCGGTCCGCGTGTAGACCTCGATGGCAAGCGTGTCCCAGCCGAACGGGCGAAGCATCAGGGTGGCCGGAAGCTCCTTCATCGCCTCGACGAAGACCAGCACGAATGCGGCAACAAGGCCGGGGCGCAGGACCGGCCACGCCACCCGCCGCCACCGCGCGGATCGACCGAGGCCGAGCATGGCGGCGGACTCGATGAGGCTGGGCCGGAGGCTGGCCAGCGCCGCGGCGGCGGCCGACAGACCGACGCGCTGGAAACGCATCAGCAGGGCGAGCACGAGGGCGAACAGGCCGGTGGAGAGCCCCGCCGCCCACGCGCCAAGGGCCCGCTCGCCCGCCGACAGCGCCCAGAACACAGCGACGGCCATCACCGCGCCGGGGACGGCATAGCCGAGTCCGGCGATCGCGCCGGCAAGCCCCAGCGCCCGATCGCGCGGCCAGCGGCGCCGCGCGGCGGAGAACGCAAGCCCGATGGCGACGGCGATGACGGCCGTGAGGCCGGCGACCACGACGGTGCCGCGCACGGCCGACCACGGCAGGGCGTCGAACGCCGAGGCCCACGGGACCCATGCGAGGAGCAACAGCACCGGCCCGACGACCCCGAGGAACGCGATGGCGAGGGAACCGAACGTCGCGGCCGCGGCCCACGCGCCGCCCAGACGCTCGCGTTCCGGCGGACGCGCCGTGGCCGCCGGCATGGCCCGCCGGCGCGACACCGCATGGACGCCAGCGGCGACCAGCACGACGATGCCGAGCATGGCCAGCGCCAGTTGCGCCGCCAGCGCCAGCGAGCCGAGGCTTACCCAGCTCTGGATCACGAGCGTCGTCAGCGTGTCGCGTCCCAGCAGGCGCACCGCGCCGAAGTCGGCCAGCGTCTCCAGCAGCACGAGGGCGAGCCCCCCCAGCCAGGCGGCGCGCGTGGCGGGCAGCACGACGCGGACGAAGGCGCGCATCGGCGGATCGCCCAGCGTGCGCGCCGCCTCGTAGGCCGCGGCACCCTGCCGGAGCAGCGCCGCCCGCATCATCAGGTAGATGTAGGGGTACAGCGCCAGCGAGAGGACGACGACGGTGCCGGGAAGGCTGCGCACCTCCGGGAACACCGACGCCGGCAGGCCGACCTGCCGCCACGCCGTCGCCAGCGGCGCGTCGTAGGCCATTGCCGCGACGAACACGTAGGCGAGGACATAGGCCGGCAAGGCGAGTGGCAGCGCCAAGGCCGGCTCGAGCCAGCGCCGGCCCGGGAACTCATGGCGCACCACGAGCCAGGCCAGGGCGATGCCAAGGACGAGGGAGAGGCTACCTACGCCGGCCAGCAGCAGGACCGTCTGCACCGCCGCCCGGGGCAGCATGACATCGGCGAGATGGGACCACAGGAGCGGAGGAACGTCACCCGGCGACAGGGCAAGGAAGACAAGCGGGACGCACAACAACAGCGCGGCGCCCCCCAGGGCGCCGCGGACCGACCACGGTGCGGGCGCGGACGCGGTCAGCGCCAGCCCGCCTCGTTCATCAGCATCACCGCTTCCGCCTGCCGACGACCGGCGACGGCGATGTCCACCGGATCGGCCTTGAACTCGCCCCAGGCGGCGACGATCGGATCGAGCGCGGTGCCGGCCTTCACCGGGTACTCGTGGTTGAGGGCCGCGAACTGCGCCTGGACCTCGTCACCGGAAAGCCACTCGAGCAGCGCCTGCGACTCGGCCGGGCGATCGCTGGCCGCGACCACGCCGCCGCCCGAGATGTTCACGTGGACGCCGGCATCGGTCTGGTTCGGCCAGAATGGACGCACCACGAACGCCGGGTCTTCCTTCATGAGACGGCCGAGGTAATAGGTGTTCGCGATGCCGACCTCGCACTGGCCGGCGGCGATGGCCTTCAGCAACAGCGTGTCGTCGGCGAACGGCGGCGCGGCGAGGTTGGCGACCCAGCCCTTCAGGACCTCGCGGGTGGCGTCGGCGCCGAGGCGCTCGACCATCGTCGCGACGAGCGACTGGTTGTACACCTTCGACGACGAACGCAGGCAGAGCTTGCCTTTCCACTCGGGGCCGGCCAACGCCTCGTACGTCGACAGCGCTCCCGGATCAACGCGGCCTTCTGCGTAGAAGATGGTGCGGGCGCGCTCCGACAGGGCGAACCAGCGGCCCTGCGCGTCACGGAGGTTGACCGGCACGTTGGCCTCGAGCGTCGGCGAGGCGAGAGGCTTCAGCACGCCGCGCTCGGCGGCCTGCCAGAGGTTGCCGGCATCGACGGTGACCAGCAGGTCGGCCGGGGTCGTCGCCCCTTCCGCGGCGATGCGCTCGATCAGCGCGTCGGCGCCGTCGATGCGGGTCTCGATTTTGACGCCGGTCTTCGCGGTGTAGGCGGCGAAGATCGGCTCGAGGAAGGGGTACTTCCGTTCCGAATAGATGACCAGCGTCACCGGGTCACCGGCGGGCGCGGCAGCCTCCGTCGCCGCGGCGGGCGCTTGCTCCGACGTCGGCGAACAGGCGGAGAGGAGGAGCACGGACAGCGCGGCGGCAAGCGGCAGCAGGCGGATCATCATCGGAGTACCGGGAGCAGATTCGGGACCCAAATGATAACGGCTCGCATCTTTCCTGTGCCAAGGGGACGTGAGGGCGACCGGACGTCGCCTTCCTTTGGACAAAGCCTCAAGCCGGCTCGACGAGCAGCACCATCGACTCGACCGCGACGATCCGTACGCGCGTTCCCACCGGAAGGTCGGGGCCGCTGGCCTGCCAGAACGCATCGCCGATCTTCAGACGGCCGCGCCCGTTCTCGATCGCGCTTTCCAGCGGGTGCACCTGCCCAACCAGCTGCTCGCCACGACGGTTGAGCAGGGGCTGCGTGGTCGCGATGCCCGTCTTGCGCAGGTGCTTCCAGTAGAAGGCGACGATGGCGAAGCTGCTGCCGACGAAGATCACCGCCTGCCAGAACATCGGCAGGTCGGGCACGAACACGACCAGCAGCAGCATCGCGCCGGCGGCGAGGCCGAGCCAGATCAGCGCCGCGCCCGGCACGAGGGTCTCGAGCGCGATCAGGCCGAGTGCGAGCACCGCCCAGAAGATGACGACGGGACGGAAATCGAGGTCCATGGCTCAGCGCGGGACGGCCGGGGCCACGGGGCGGGCTGCGGCCTTCGCGGCCTGCGCCGCCTGCTGGCTGGCGATCCCTTCCTTCGCGAGTTCGGCGATGCCGGCCAGAGACGAGATCACGCCGCTGGTCTCCATCGGCATCATCACGAACTTGCTGTTCGAGGACGTGGCGAGCTCGCGGAAGGCCTCCACGTACTTCTGCGCCACGAAGTAGTTGATCGCCTGCACGTCGCCCTTGGCGATCGCCTCGGAGACCATCCGGGTGGCGTTGGCCTCGGCCTCGGCGAGGCGCTCGCGGGCCTGCGCCTCGAGGAAGGCCGCCTCCTTCTTGCCCTCGGCTTCCAGCACGGCACCCTGCTTCTCGCCCTCGGCGCGCAGGATCTCGGCGGCACGCAAGCCCTCGGCCTCGAGGATGTTGGCCCGCTTCTCGCGCTCCGCCTTCATCTGCCGCGCCATCGAATCGATCAGGTTCTGCGGCGGCTGGATGTCCTTGAGCTCGATGCGGTTGACCTTGATGCCCCAGGCGTGGGTGGCCTGGTCGATGACGCCGAGCAGCTTGGCGTTGATCTCGTCGCGCTTGGACAGCGACTCGTCGAGGTCCATCGAACCGATGGCGGTGCGGATGTTGGTCATCACGAGCGCGATCGTGGCGGCCTCGAGGTCGGCGACCTCGTAGGCGGCCTTGGCGGCATCGAGCACTTGGAAGAACACCACGCCGTCGACCTTCACCACCGCGTTGTCCTTGGTGATGACGTCCTGGCTGGGGATGTCCAGCACCTGCTCCATCATGTTGATCTTGCGGCCCACGCCCTGCACCACGGGGAACAGGAAGTGCAGGCCCGGCTCCATCGTGTGGGTGTACTTGCCGAAGCGCTCCACCGTCCACTCGAAGCCCTGCGGCACGATGCGGACCATCTTGAAGAGGAAGAGGATGCCGGCGACGAGGATGACGCCAATCAGAATTTCCACGAAACGACTCCTTGG
>JAJTHD010000040.1 GCA_021297925.1 Lysobacteraceae bacterium | reverse complement strand
GCCGATCGCGGTGAGCAGCAGGGGCAGCTCGACGTTCTTCTGCGCGCTGAGCACCGGCATCAGGTTGTAGCTCTGGAAGATGAAGCCCACGGTCTCGGCGCGCCACTTCGCCAGTTCGTCGGCGCCGTAGTCGTCGATGCGTTGGCCGCCGACCTTCAACACCCCGGAGGTGGGCGAATCAATGCCGCCGATCAGGTTGAGCAAGGTGGTCTTGCCCGAGCCCGACGGCCCCATCAGCGCGACGAAGTCGCCTTCCGGGATGTCGAGCTGGATGCCGTGCAGCACTTCGACGCGCTGCTTGCCGCGCACGTAGGTCTTGGTGAGGTCGCGGATCTCGACCAGCGGGAACATCGACGGCGTGCTCATGGCGGGGCGGTCGCTCAGCGGCCAGCGGCGGCTTTGGCCACCACGCTCGCACCGTCGGCGAGGCCCTTCGGCGGCGCGACGATCACGGTCTCGCCGCCGCCCAAGCCGGCGGTGACGTGGCGTTCGGCATTCGCTTCTTCCCCGAGGGTTACTTCGATGCGCTTCGCCACGCCGTCCTCGACGACGAACACGGCCGGACGCGCGGGCTCTTCACCCTCGGCGGCCGGCGCCGGCTGGACGATGGCGGCTTCCGGCACGAAGGCGCCGGTGGGCTTCGGCGCGTCGGCGTCGACGGGGGCCAGGAAGCTCACGCGCACGCCCATGTCGGGGACGATGCGCGGGTCCTTGCTGTCGAGCGCGATGCGCACCTTCACCGTGGCCTTGGTGCGGTCGGCGGTGGGCACGATGGCGATGACGCTGCCCGGGATGGTCCAGTCCGGATAGGCGTTGAGCACGGCGTTGACCGGCATCTTCGGCTGCACGCGGCCGATGTAGGCCTCGTTGACGTCGACGTTCACTTCCAGCGAATCCATGTCGACCAGCGTGCCGATGCCGGTGCGGGTGAAGCCACCGCCGGCGGACAGCGGCGAGACCATCTCGCCGGGCTGCGCCGCCTTCGCGACGATGACGCCGGGGAACGGCGCGCGCACCTCGGTGTTGTCGACGCCGAGTTGGGCCACGGTCTGCTGGTCGCGCGCCACCTCGACGGCCTTCTGCAGGCTGGCGAGCCGCGCGGCGCGGGCGTCGCGGTCGGCTTTGGCCTGGTCGAACGCCGCCTGCGAGGTGAGCTGGCGGGTCATCAACTCCTGCTGGCGCTTGAGCGTCGCTTCGGCCAGCGCGAGCTGCGTGCGGGCTTCGGCCAACTGCGACTCGCTGGACGCGACCTGCGCGGTCGCCAGCTCGAACTGCGCCTTCGCGTCGGTCGGATCGAGGCGCGCCAGCAACTGGCCCTGTTCGACCTTCATGCCTTCCTCGATCAACACTTCCGCGACACGCCCGGTGACCTTCGAGGACACGGTCGCGATGCGGCGGGCGGTCACGAAGCCGGAGGCGTCGAGCAGCACCGGCGGTCCGGCCTCGGCGGCGCTGCGCGCGACCGTGGTGTCGACCGGCGTGGGGCGGCCGGACATCAGGACGGCGGCAACGGCGATCACGACGACGACCGCGCCGAGCACGATCCACTTGCGGTTCGAAGTCGGGCGCGCGGCGCCGGGTCGGCGGTCGATGCGCAGGTCGCGCAGGTGGTCTTCCGGACGGCTCATGGGGGCTCCAGGTCAGGGCGCGCGCAGCATGCGGCGCCAAGCATGAAGACACTGTGCCAAGTCCCGGGGCGCGGCGTCATTGACGAAAGTCATCGCCGCCCTCGGGCGGCGCGGGGGCGCGGCTCAGCCGAGGAGCACGTCGATGTCCTGGCCGAGGCCCTGGGCCTCGTCCCAATGCTCGGCGAGGACGTCCTGGTCGAGCTCCAGCCAGGACGCGACCGGCGCCGCTGCCGTCTGGAACAGGCGTTCCAGCGGCTGCCGGCCGATCAGGAGCAGGTGCATGGTTCGCGCGACGTGGACGACGCCGGCGTACTCGTTCGG
Source organism: Lysobacteraceae bacterium (assembly GCA_021297925.1). Taxonomy (GTDB): domain Bacteria; phylum Pseudomonadota; class Gammaproteobacteria; order Xanthomonadales; family Xanthomonadaceae; genus Silanimonas. The sequence continues at coordinate 9,008 of JAJTHD010000040.1, read as the reverse complement.
CACCTTGGCGGCCATGGGCGCGGGCTGGTTGACCACCGCCTCGCACAGCATGTCGGGGAAATGCCAGTGGTGGGCCAGCGCGCCACCGATCTCCACCGACGTGTAGCCGAGGATCATCTGCTCGATGTCGCCGCGCGGCGCCCCGGCCGCGACCGCGGCGTCGACCTCGCGCATGCGCTCGGCGTCCAGCACGTGCATCAGCAGGTTGCCGATGTCGTGCAGCAGGCCGGCGGTGAACGCCGTTTCCGCGTTGAGCTGGCGCAGCTTGCCGCGGCGGACCGTCCAACGGCACAGGCCGGCGACGACGAAGCTCTTCCGCCAGAACGCCTTGATGTCGAAGCCTTCCGGTGGGGTGAAGGCGCTGATCACGCCGCTGCTCGCGACCATGGTGCGCAGGGCGTCGACGCCCAGCAGCACCACCGCGTCGTTGACCGTGGCGATCTTGCGGGTCCCGCCGTAGAACGAGGAGTTCGCCATGCGCAGCACCTTCGCGGTCAGCGCCTGGTCGATCTGCAGCTTGGCGGCGATGGTCGAACTGTCGACGTTCGGATCGTCGAAGGCGCGGAGCAGTTCCTGCACCACCTTCGGGATCGACGGGAGGTGGCTGGCCTGTTCGAGCAACTGCTGGACGCGCATGGACGACCCTTCCGATCCCGTGGTGGCCAAGATTAGGCGCCGAAGCGTGCCTTGAGGAAGCCCCATGCCGCCCGGAGGCCCTGGGCCTCGCCGCCGGCCGGCCGGCCGGGGCGGTCGGCGTCGTTCCAGCTGTACACGTCGACGTGGGTCCAGGGCTGGCCGTCGGGCACGAAGCGTTCGAGGTACAGCGCGGCCGTCACGCAGCCGGCCATCCGCGAGGCGCCCGAGTTGGCGAGGTCGGCGATCGGCGACTTGAGGTAGCTCAGGTAGGGCCGCCACAGCGGCATCCGCCACAGCGGATCGCGCTCCGCGGTGCCGGCGGCGAGGTAATCGGCCGCGAGGCCGTCCTCGTTGGCGAACAGGGCCGGCAGGTCGGGCCCGAGGGCGATGCGCGCGGCGCCGGTCAGGGTCGCGAAGTCCATCAGCAGGGCCGGCTTCTGTTCGGCCGCGTAGGTGATCGCGTCGCAGAGGATCACCCGGCCCTCCGCGTCGGTGTTGTCGATCTCGACCGACAGGCCGGCGCGGGTCGCGATGACCTCGCCCGGCCGGTAGGCGTCGGGACCCAGCGCGTTCTCGACGGCGGGCACGAGCAGGGTGAGCCGCACCGGAAGCCGGCGTTCCAGCACCAGCCGCGCCAGCGCGATCGCATGCGCCGCGCCGCCCATGTCCTTCTTCATGTTCCGCATGCCGTCCGCCGGCTTCACGTCGAGGCCGCCGGTGTCGAAGCAGACGCCCTTGCCGACGATGGCGAGATGCGGCAGCGAGGGATCGCCATGCTGCAGGGCCAACAGCCGCGGGGCGCGATGGCTGGCGCGTCCGACCGCGTGGATCGCAGGGAACCCCCGCGCCAGCAGGTCCATGCCACGGATCGCCTCGACCTCGGCGCCGTGGGCCTCGCCCAGCGCGCGGACGGCGGCCTCGAGCTCGTCGGGGCCCAGGTGTTCGGTCGGGGTGTTGACGAGGTCGCGCACCTCGACAGAGGCCGCCAGCAGGGCCACGGCCTCCGGATGTGCCGCTGCGTCGACGGCGAGTCGGGCGACCGGCCTGCTGGTCTTCAGGTACCGGGTGAAACGGTAGGCGCCCAAGCCCCAGCCCAGCAGGGCGCGGTCCGCCGGGACGGCGACCGGCGCGTCGGGCACGAGGCGGTAGGCCAGCGGCGGCAGCAGCGCGGGCAGCGCCCCAACCGCCATCGGATCCTGCGGGTCGGCGACGCCGAACACGGCGCCGCCGGGTCGGCCATCGGGCCCGGGCAGCGTCAGGGCGGTCCCGGGGTCGCCCCGGTAGCCGTGGGCGTCGAGCCAGGCCTGCACGAACGAGGGCTGCGCGGCCCGCCAAGCGGGGAAGCGGGCGGGATCGACAGCGATCAGGGGCAGGGCCTCGGCGGCGGGCGGGGCGAAGCAGTCGGGCAGGGGCATCGGCGTGGGCGTGGCGGCGGGGCGTCGGAAGCATGCGGGAACGCGGCGCACGCTGCTATAACCCAGGTCACGCCCCCGGAAGGACGCCATGGACCCCGCGATCGAACTCACCGGCCTTCGGAAGCGCTTCGGCGACAAGCGTGCCGTCGACGACCTGGACCTCGTCGTGCCGCGCGGCGCGCTCTACGGGATCATCGGCCCGAACGGGGCCGGCAAGTCGACGACGCTCCGCATGGTGCTGTCGATCCTCTTCCCCGACGAGGGGCGCATCCGGGTGCTTGGCCACGCGTCGGCGCTGGAGGCCAAGGATCGCATCGGCTACCTGCCGGAGGAACGCGGTGTCTACCGGAAGATGGCCGTCGGCGACTTCCTGCTGCACATGGCGGTGCTGAAGGGCGTGCCGCGCGCCGTGGCGAAGGCGCGGATCCCGGCATGGCTGGAGCGCGTCGGCCTGCCGGGCGTGGCCCGCAAGCGCTGCGAGGAACTCTCCAAGGGCATGCAGCAGAAGGTGCAGTTCATCGCCGCCGTGCTGCACGAGCCCGACCTGCTGATCCTCGACGAGCCCTTCAGCGGGCTCGACCCGGTCAGCGCCCGCTTGATGAAGGACCTGTTCCTCGAGCAGCACGCCCGCGGCGCGACGTTGGTTTTCTCGACGCACCAGATGGCGCAGGCCGAACAGCTCTGCGAGCACATCGTGATGATCCACGGCGGGCGCAAGGTGCTCGATGACCGCCTGGTCGACATCCATGCGCGCAACGTGCCGCGGGCCCTGCGCTTCGAGCCGCTCGACCCGCGCGCCGACGTCGCCGCGGCGCTGGCGGACGTGCCGGGCCTCGACCGCGTGGTGGCCGAGGACGGCGGCTGGACGCTGGGCCTCGCGCCCGGCGCCGACGTGGCCCCGACCGTGCAGGCCGTGGCCGCGCGCCTGGCCCCCGCCCGGCTGGAGGTCCGCCGGCCCAGCCTCGAGGACGTTTTCGTCGAGATCGCCACCGACGGCGCCGGGCACCGCGCGCACCGGGAGGAGGCCGCATGAACCGGAACCTCGCGAAGGTCCTGCAGATCGCCTGGCGGGAGTTCACCGCCACGGTCCTGACCAAGGCGTTCCTGCTCGGCATCTTGATGGTGCCGCTGATGGCCGGGCTCGCCGTGCTGCTGGTGCCGTGGATCGCCAAGCAGGAGCAGAGCGTCGCGTTCGAGGGCACCCTGCTGGTGCTGGATCGCAGCGGGCGCGTCGCCGACGGGCTGGAGGCCTGGCTCGCGCCATCGGCCTTCGAGGCGCGGCGCCGCGAGACGATGCAGCGCCTCGACGGGCTCGTGCAGGGCGCCCTGCCGGCGGGCGCTCCCGCCGCCGTGCCCGCCGGCATCGCGGACGGCGCGATGGCGGAGGCCCTCGGCCCGGTGCCGCGCATCCGCGTCGAGCGCCTGCCCGCCGGCAGCGACGACGCCGAGGCCCGGGCGAGGCTGCGCGGGACGGGGCCCGACGCGCCGTTCGGCGTGGTGGTCGTCGCGTCCGGTGCGCTGTCCGCGGGGGCCGAGCCTTACACCCTGAACGTGCGCGAGGCGGTGGACGACCGGGTGGTCGACGCGGTCCGCGAAGGCCTCCGCGACGCGCTGGTGAGGGCGCGCCTCGCCCAGCGCGGCCTCGATGCCGATGCCGTCCGGGCGTTGCTGCGCGTCGACCGTGCGCCGGTCGTTCGCCTCGGTGCCGACGGTGAGGAGAGCCGCAGCGAGATCCTGTCGCGGCTGCTGCCGACGGTGTTCATGCTGCTGCTGTTCCTCGCCGCGATCACCGGCGGCCAGATGCTGATGACCTCGACGATCGAGGAGAAGTCGAGCCGCGTCGTCGAGCTGCTGCTGGCGGCGGTGTCGCCGATGCAGCTGATGGCCGGGAAGATCCTCGGCCAAGGGGCGGTGGCCCTGCTGATGCTCGGGGTCTACGGGGCGGTCGGCATGGCGGGCCTCGCCGCGGCCGCCGCGATCGGCCTGCTGGAGCCCGCGCTGCTGGCCTGGCTGGTCGTGTTCTTCCTGATCGCCTACGTCACGCTCGCGGCGCTGATGGCGGCGATCGGCGCGGCGGTCAACGAGATCCGCGAGGCGCAGAGCCTGCTCGTCCCGGTGATGCTTGCGATGTCCCTGCCGATGATGCTGAACGTGCCGCTGGCCCGCGATCCCAACGGCACGCTGGCGACGGTGCTGAGCCTCGTGCCGCCGATCTCGCCGATGGTGATGGTGCTGCGCCTGAGCTCGAACACGCCGCCGCCGGGCTGGCAGGTGGCGCTGTCGGTCGTCCTGGGCCTCGTCGGCGTCGCGCTGGCGGTCTGGCTGGCGGCCAAGGTGTTCCGGATCGGCCTGCTGATGCACGGCAAACCGCCGGACCTGCGCACGCTCTGGCGCTGGATCCGGATGTCCTGAGCCGGCCTCAGGCCGGGCGGGGCGCGCCGTCGAGCCAGTCGGCGAGGGCGCCGAGGCAGGGGAACGCGAGGTCGGGTGGCGGCAGCTCGGCCGGCCATGCCTCGCCGCGCCGGTTGATCCAGCAGCTGCGCATGCCGGCGCGCGCGGCGCCCACGACATCCAACTCGGGATCGTCGCCCACGTGCAGCACCTCGTCGGGGCGCAAGGCGAGGGCCTGCGCCGTGTGCTCGAAGATCGCCCGATGCGGCTTGGCCACGCCCATCGCCCGCGCGGTCACGACCACGGCGAAGCGGGAGGCGATCCCGATGCGCCCGAGGTCGGCGTTGCCGTTGGTCAGGGCCGCCAGCGGCCGGGCCGCCCCGAGGCGGTCCAGCGCGGGCAGGGCATCGGCGTAGAACTCGACGCGGTTGCGCTCGACGTAGAGCGCCTCGAAGGCCGGCAGGGCGTGGGCGGTGTCGTCGCCGCTCTCGCCCAGCGCGTGCTCGAGGCAGATCAGCCGCTGCGTCGTGAAGTCGTGCGCGAGGTGGGGGTGCTCGCGGGCGACCTGCTCGCGCAGTGCGCGCATGCGCGGCAGCGGGTAGGCCGCGGCGGTGCGAGGGCAGTGCGCCTCGAGGTAGGCGTGCAGGGCGCCCTCGGCGCGCTCGATCACCGGCCAGATCGGCCAGAGGGTGTCGTCGAGATCGAGGCTGATGGCGCGGATGGCGTTTTGCATCCGCGCATTGTCGCGCAGGCGGCGTGAAGCCGCCCGCGCGCCCGGCTCAACGCAGTTCGAGTTCGCCCTGCTGGGCGCCGCGCTGCACCGCCAGCACCAGCCGCGGCGGCGGACTGGCCAGCGCCGCCCGCAGGGCATTGAGGCCGTCGATCCGCCGGCCGTTGACGCCGAACACCCGGTCCCCGGCGCGCAAGCCGTTGAGCCCGGCCCGCGACCGCGGATCGACATCGACCACCGTCACTCCGACCACGCCGCCCTCGCGGAAGCGCTGCGCCACTTCGCCGATCACGGCGCCGGTGAGGCGCGCGTCGATCTCGGCGCCGGGCAGCTGCTTGGGCTGCTCGCGCAGGGTCGCCCGCAGGGACAGGCGCTGGTCGCCACGCAGTACGTCGAGGGTCACCGGCTGGTTCACCGGCAACAGGCCTTCGGCGTTGCGCAGGGCCTGCGCCGCATCCACGCGCTGGCCGTTGATGGCCGTGACGATGTCGCCCGGCCGCAGGCCGGCGGCCTCGCCCGGGGCGTTGCGGTACACGCGCGACACGATCGCGCCGCGCGTCGTGGCCGGCACGCCCAGCTCCTCGGCGAAGCGTGGCGTCAGGTCGACGAGGTCGACGCCCAGCGAGCCGCGCTTCACCTCGCCGTAGACGAGCAGCTGGCGCATCACCTCGCGCGCGAGGTTGGCCGGGATCGCGAAGCCGAGGCCGATGTTGCCGGCCGCGGAACCGCGCGGGTTGAAGCTCGCGGTGTTGATGCCGACGAGTTCGCCGCGCAGGTTCACCAGCGCGCCGCCGGAGTTGCCCGGGTTGATCGAGGCATCGGTCTGGATGAAGTCTTGGAAGCCCAGGCCGGTGAGGCCGCTGCGGCCCACGGCCGACACGATCCCCGAGGTCACGGTCTGCCCGAGCCCGAAGGGGTTGCCCACCGCCACCACGAAATCGCCCACGCGCAGCCCCTGCGAGTCGCCCAGGGGCAGGGCCGTGAGGTCCTTCGTCGGGATGCGGATCAGGGCCACGTCGGTCCCCGGGTCGCTGCCGATGAACTCGGCCTCGACGGTGCGGCCGTCGCGGAGTTGCACGCTGACCGCCGTCGCGTTCTGCACCACGTGGTGGTTGGTGAGCACGTAGCCGCGCTCCGCGTCCACGATCACGCCCGAGCCGAGCGACTGCGATTCCTGACGCTGGGGCGTGTCCGGCAGTCCGAAGAAGCGACGCAGCAGCGGGTCGCCGGCGAGCGGGCTTCGCACCTCGACCACCTGCCGGGTGTAGATGTTCACCACGGCCGGCGTCACCTGTTCGAGCATCGGCGCCAGCGAGGGCAGGGCTGGCACCGTTGCGGTGGCCGGGACCGCGGCTTCCGCCGCCGGCACCGGGGCCGCGGCCAGCGCGGCCGCGGCGAGCCTCGGGACGCCCTCCGGTGCGGCGTCGGGGCCCGGTGCGGGCATCAGCACGCGGGTGGCAAGGCCGCCCCCGAGGGCGGCGGCGAACAGGCAGGCGGCGAGGGCGGTGGGTCGCATCGGCGCGGCATCGGGCGATGGAAGGGGACGACCCCATAGATGCGGTCCGGGCCGTTGCGGCGCAAGGGGCGGGGGTCACGGAGGCGCTCGTGGCGTGACGGCAGCGTGGGGTCGCGAGTGCGGCAAACGACCAAGAAAACGCATTTAAATCATAATCTTGCGAGTGAAGCCCCGCGCAGAATGCGACGGTTGACACGGTCCGGACCCGGGCGTACCGTTCCGGTCCGCTGCTCCCAACATGTTGGGGTCGCAGCGGGGAGGGGCCCCAAGATTTGGGGTCCGGGAATCACGACGCAGGCCGGACGATCCGTCATGGGGCAGCGCGACTGACAACGGGGTGGACCGCCGGTGCCGGACAGGCGCCCGGGTGGTCTCCCGCCGTCGGCGAGCCTCCAGCGCGGGCCGTGCGACCCCCATGTCGCCCGGATGGGCGCGAAAGGAGACGAGTGGAATGAGCACGGCGCGCCTCGAGGCGGTCAGGACGGAAGAGCCGGTGGAGATCCCGATGCAGCCGGCGTCCTGGGACATCTGGGACAAGAAGTACCGCCTGAAGACGAAGAAGGGCGAGCCGGTCGACGTCGACATCGACGCCACTTACAAGCGCGTCGCCAAGGCCCTGGCCGACGCCGAGCCGACGCCCGAGAAGCAGAAGTACTGGTACGAGCGCTTCCTGTGGGCCCTGCGCCGCGGCGTCATCCCCGCCGGCCGCATCACGTCCAACGCCGGTGCGCGGGAGCACAAGCCCGCGACGTCGACGATCAACTGCACCGTGTCGGGCACGATCCCCGACTCCATGGACGGCATCCTCGAGAAGGTCCACGAGGCCGGCCTGACGCTGAAGGCGGGCTGCGGCATCGGCTACGAGTTCTCGACGCTGCGCCCGCGCGGCGCCTTCGTCGCCGGCGCCGGCGCCTACACCTCGGGCCCGCTGAGCTTCATGGACATCTACGACAAGATGTGCTTCACCGTCTCGTCGGCCGGTGGCCGTCGCGGCGCGCAGATGGGCACGTTCGAGATCAGCCATCCGGACGTCAAGGAATTCATCAAGGCCAAGCGCGAGGACGGGCGCCTGCGCCAGTTCAACCTCTCGCTGCTGATCACCGACGAGTTCATGGACGCGGTGGCGCGCGACGCCGAGTGGCCGTTGGTCTTCCCGGTCAGCGTCAAGGAGCAGGGCGACATCGACCTGGCCGACGCCAAGCAGGTCATCTGGCGCGAGTGGCCGAACAGCGAAGGCTACGTCACCCGCGACGACGGCCTGGTCGCATGCCGGATCTACAACCACGTCCGCGCCCGCGGCCTGTGGGACATGATCATGACGTCGACCTACGACTTCGCCGAGCCGGGCTTCATCCTGATCGACCGCGTCAACGAAATGAACAACAACTGGTGGTGCGAGAACATCCGTGCCACCAACCCCTGCGGCGAGCAGCCGCTGCCGCCCTACGGCGCCTGCCTGCTCGGCTCGGTCAACCTGACGAAGTTCGTCCGCCATCCGTTCACGGAGAAGGCCTACTTCGACTGGGAGGAGTACAAGGAGGTCGTCCGCGTCTTCACCCGCATGCTCGACAACGTCGTCGAGGTGAACGGGCTGCCGCTGGAACAGCAGCGCCGGGAGATCATGCGCAAGCGCCGCCACGGCATGGGCTTCCTCGGCCTGGGCAGCACGCTGACCATGCTGCGCATGAAGTACGGTTCCGCCGGGAGCTGCGAGTTCACCGAGGCCGTATCGCGCGAGATGGCGGTCGCCGGCTGGGAAGTGGCGCTGTCGCTGGCCGAGGAGAAGGGCCCGGCGCCGATCATGGAGGAGAGCTTCACCGTCACCGCCGAGATGCTGCGCAAGCGCCCGGAGATGGCGAAGGACGGCATCAAGGTCGGCGACTCGATCAAGGGCCGCGTGCTGCACGCCAAGTACAGCCGCTACATGCAGCGCGTCGCGGGCGTCGCCCCGGCGCTGGTGGCCAGGCTGGCCGAGACCGGCGCGCGCTTCACCCACCACAGCTCCATCGCGCCGACCGGCACGATCTCGCTCTCACTCGCCAACAACGCCTCCAACGGCATCGAGCCCTCGTTCGCGCACCACTATTCGCGCAACGTCATCCGCGAGGGCAAGAAGTCGAAGGAGAAGGTGGACGTCTACAGCTTCGAGCTGCTGGCCTACCGCGAGTTGGTGAACCCGAAGGCGATGCCTTACAGCGACGATCCGGACGCCAAGCTGCCGGACTACTTCGTCGCTGCGGACGACATCAGCCCGAAGGAGCACGTGGACATCCAGGCCGCCTCGCAGATCTGGATCGACTCCTCGATCTCGAAGACGGCG
>JAJTHD010000149.1 GCA_021297925.1 Lysobacteraceae bacterium | reverse complement strand
GCAGCGCGAGTAGCCCTGCATGGTCGACGGGTCGAGCACGTCGCAGAGCAGGACGATGGTCGGGTCGGCGAAGAAGGGATCGACGAAAGCCGAGGTGGCATCCGGGAGCAGGATCATGTCGCTCTCGTTGATGCCCTTCCAACCCGAGATCGAGCTGCCGTCGAACATCTTGCCTTCCTCGAACAGCGAGGCGTCGACGATGTTCGCGGGGAAGGTGACGTGGTGCTGGACGCCACGCATGTCGACGAAACGCAGGTCGACGAATTCAATCGCGTGGTCCTTGATCAGCTTCTGGACGTTCTCGAGGCTCATGGCCGCTCCGATGGGTGGTGGATGCCCCAGGGATAGCAAGGCCCATGCCAAGGCGCGCGGGCGCCATCATTCCCAAGGAATCAATGACTTGGCAATCGTCCGGCATGGGGCTTGCACCAACTTGGACGAACTAATGCACCACTAGAGGCTTTTTCTTCCGGCGCGCAGGGCAGGCAGCAGCCCGAACACGAGCTGCCCGGCGAGGCCGAGCTGCGCCTCGGCCGCGCGATACAGCGCCCAGTGCGCCGCGAGGTCGCGACCGGCGAGCAGGGACACGCCCGCCTCGGCGGCGAGCAGCAGGAGCAGGGCGATGCTCCCCGCCACCACCGCCGAGCCGCGCGACAGCGGCCATCGACGCAGCAGGCGGCCCGCGATGAAGGCGCTGAACCCCAGCATCAGCGGCAGTTCGAGGGCCACGGCGGCGAGCGGCCCCACGGCAGGGGCCAACCACAGCGTTCGGACCACACCGAGGACGAATCCCGCGACGAAGACCGCGCCGAAGTAGGCGACAGCGAAACGCAGCGGCGCGGTTGGCTCGGCAGTCACGGCATCCATGCCGGCATCGTGCGCGGTCGCCGCGGCTGCGTACACTGCCGCGTCCCCTGACGCCCCGCGCCCTGCGTGAACGACCTGCTCGCCGCCCTGCTGCTTGGCCTCCTCGAAGGCCTGACCGAGTTCCTTCCGATCTCGTCCACCGGTCATCTGCTGATCGCCCAGCATTGGCTCGGGCCGCGCTCCGATCTGTTCAACATCGTGATCCAGAGCGGCGCGATCCTCGCGGTGGCCTTGGTGTTCCGCGAGCGGTTGCTGCGGCTCGCGCTTGGCTGGCGCGATCCCGAGCAGTTCGACTACATCTTGAAGCTGGGCGTCGCCTTCCTCGTGACGGCGCTGGTCGGCCTGCCCGTGCGACTGCTGGGCTGGGAGCTGCCGGAAACCGTCGCGCCCGTGGCACTGGCGCTGGTCATCGGCGGCGTGCTGATGCTGGGGATCGAACGCCTACTGGCCTCACGCCCCACGCAGGCCGAAGTCGGCTGGAACGTCGCCGTGTGGGTCGGCCTGGCGCAAGTGGTCGCCGGGGTGTTCCCGGGCACCTCGCGGTCGGCGGCCGCCATCTTCGCGGCGATGCTCGCCGGCGCGCTCGCACGTCCCGTTGCCGCGGAGTTCGCCTTCCTCGTCGGCATCCCGACGATGTTCGCGGCCAGTGCCTTCGCGATCGCGGAGTACGTCACCGACGGTGGCGCCCCGCACGAGGATTGGGCGGCGCTGGCGCTCGCCTTCACCGCCGCCGCGCTGACCGGCTTCGCGGTGGTTCGCTGGCTGATGGCGTGGATCAAGGGGCACAGCTTCGCGCCCTTCGCCTGGTACCGGATCGCGCTCGGGGTCGCCCTGCTGCTGTTCCTGCCGCGCTGATCCCGGCGCCCCGGACGGGGCACCGGGCGATCGAGGCTCAGCGCGCCGGATAGCCGAGGCGCACCGCCACCGGCTCGAGGTGCGCGAAGACCGGCGCCAGCTCGCCGGCCGCATAGCGACGCCACGCGCCCGGCGCGAAGTCGGCTCGGCCCCCGTGGCGGCCGCGGCCCAAGGGCTCGACGACGGACAGGTCCGGGGCATCGGACAAGCCGAGCGACTCGCCGAGGCGCACGGCCAGCGTGGCGGGATCGTGGTCGAACAGGTCGGCATCGATCCGCACGATGCGGTCCGGCTCGGCCGACTCGGCCTCGATGAGTTGCTCGAGCACCGTGCGCAGCCAAGCCGCGGCGGGGCCCGGGCCCGGGAAGGCCAAGCCGACGCTGCTGCCCCAGGCCATCCAGTTGAGCAGCAGGTCGCGCGGGTCGCGCAACGCGACCAGCAGGCGCGTGCCGTGCAGCGTCGCATGGGTCCAGCCGTCCCAATGCGGCAGGGCGTCGATGGCCTCGCCGACCGGGAACCCGTGGCGCAGCAGGGCGTCGCGCCAGCGCTCGGCGCTGCCGGCGTCGGGGTGATCGGGGGCGACGCGCATCAGGTTGAACCCGTCGTCGCGCCACGGCTGGCGCCAGCGGTCGATCAGCAGGCGCTGCGGCAAGGCATACGCCAGCACGCCGTTGAGGCGCTCGACGCGGCTGCCCGGCGGCCCCCAGACCAGCCAGCCCTGCCCACCTTCGGAGCCGGGCCGGGCTTCGGACGCCGCGGCCGGGCGCGGCGCCGGCACGCCCAACGGCGCGCCTTCGCTCCAAGCACGGCGCCACGAGCCGATGGCTTCCTCGTAGCGACCGGCGGCATCGAGGGCCACGGCGCGCCAGGCCTCGAGGCCGCGGCGCTGGGGCTCGTTCACGGCGGCGGTCAGCAGGCCGACGATGCGGGTCAGTGCCTCGGCGGGCACGTGCTGCACGGCGTGGCGGGCGCGCAGCAGCGGGGCTTCGGGCAGGGCCGGTTCCAGCGCGAGCGCCTGCGCGGCCAGCGCATCGGCCTCGGCATGGCGACCGGCCCGCTCGGCCAGCTGGGCGGCGAACTCCATCGCGATCGGCTCGGCCGGCGCGGCCGCGCGCCAGCGGTCGACGACCGCATCGAGCCCGCCATCCGGAGTGGCGTCGATGCGCGAGCGCCAAAGCTCCGTCCAGGTCGGGTCGCGATCGCACTCGGCGTCGAGCCAGTCGATGGCGGCGGCCGGGTCGACGGCATGGCGCAACCGGAGTTCGAAGGCGAAGAAGGGCAGGTGGCGCGGCTGCGCGGCCCGCAGGACCGCGATCGCGGCCAGCGCCTCGTCGACGGCGCCGACCCCCGCGGCCGCCTGCGCGAGCGCCCACTGGGCGGGCAGGCTGGCGGGCTCGGTGGCGGCCCAGTCGCGGCCTTCGGCATGGGCCTCCGGGGCACGGCCCTGGCGGGCCAGCAGGCCGACCAGCAGGCCCCGCAGGCCGGCCGTCGCGCCGAGGCCGACGGCCTTGCGCAGCGCCTGCTCGGCGAAGGCCTCGTGGCCGCGCCGCAGCAGCGCCAGCGCATAGGTCGACAGGACCAGCGCGTCCTCGGGAGCGCGTTGGACGGCGGCGTTGAAGAGGGGCAGCGCTCGGGCCTCGTCGCCCCGGGTGTCCGCCACCAAGCCCTCGAGCAGCAGGACGTGCGGGTGGCCGTCGTCGACGCGGCGGGCGTAGCCGACGAGGCGCTCGGCCTCCTCGAGGTCGCCGCGCGCCAAGGCGAGGTGGGCCGCCGGGATGTAAGCGCCGAGCTGGTTCGGATCCTGCGCCAGGGCGGCGTCGAACCCGGCCTTGGCGGCATCGAGGCGGCGGGCGCCGAGGTCCAGCCACGCGCGTGCCGCGATCAGGTCGCCACGATCGGGGGCCAGCGCGATTGCCGTGTCGAGGGCCGCCAACGCGCCCTCGCCGTCACCGGCCGCGGAGCGCGCCTGCGCCAGCGCCCAGTGGGCGTCGGCCAAGCGGGGCTCGGCCTCGACCCACTGGCCAGCGGCATCGAGGGCGGCGGAAGGATTGCGGGCGGCCAGGGCCGCCAACACGGTGTCACGCATGGAAACCTCGTCGGATTCGGGGGACGGGCCGCGGACCGCGGCGCGTCAGGCGGCGGATAGTCTACCGGCTGCGCCGGCTGCGCCGGCCGCGCCCCCGGCCACCGTGGCGGCGAAGCGGCTGGCGATCCAGCGCTCGCCAAAGCCGGAAAGCCGGGCGTCGAGGATGAAGCCGCAGTGCCCGCCCCAGGGGCTGATCTCCAGCCGGGCGTCCGCGGGCAGCACGAGCTCGGCGAAATCCGCGACGGGGATGACGGGGTCGTCCTCGGCCATGAGGATCGAGGCCGGCACGCGCAGGCCCGCCAACCGGTCGCCATCGATGGCGTAGGCGTCGAAGTAGGCATCGAGGTCCGGGAAGGCCGTGTACTGGCGCACCATCTCGGCGGTCAGCGCGCGCATGTCGCGCGACAGCGCCGCCTCGTCGAAGCGGTGCTGGCCCGGGAAACGCTCGCGCTTGGCCCGCAGGGAGGCCCGCCACTTGCGCATGAAGTACCAGTGGTACAGCGGCAGCCCGGTCTCGAGGGCCCGCAGGCCGCTGGCGCCGTGGACGACAGGGCAGATCGCGGCGACGTGGGCGAGCGCGAGGCCCGCGTCCGGGGCGGCGCGGGCGACGCGGAGCGCGAAGTTGCCGCCGAGCGAGAACCCTGCCACGCCCATCGGCAGGCCGGGCAATCGGGCCTGCACGGCGCAGGCGGCCGCCACCACCTCGTCGAGGCGTGCGCTGTGGAAGGGCTCGGGGTTGAGGTGGTGGGTATCGCCGTGGTCGCGGAAGTTCAGCGTCACCACGGCGAAACCACGGCGCAGCAGGGCCGCCGCGGCGTGCCGCACGTAGCTGGAACGATGGCTGCCTTCCCAGCCGTGCAGCAGCAGCGCGATGGCGGCGGGGGGGGCGTCGGCAGGCGCGTGGAGGAAGGCCTGCAGCGTGGCATCGCCGGCGGGCAGGAGCCATTCCTCCACCGTGGGGCGTTGCGCCGCGAGGGCCCGCTCGCCGGCGAGCCGGCGCGGCGGCAGGGCCGACAGCAGCGACTGCACGTGGCCGTTTCGCAGCCAGGCCGGCGGGCGGTAATCGGCGGCGGTCAGCATGGGAGGTCCCGCGCGCCCCGGTCAGCGGCGCATCGCCGCGATGATGCGCTCGCGGCAGGTCTCGGCCATCCGCCGGCGGCCGTCCTCGGAGGCGGCGACCGGCTCGAGGAAATGCAGCTCGGCGACCCGGGCCGGCTCGCCCAGCAGTCGGAGGAAGTTCCGCAGGAAGTCCTCGCGGGGACCGAAGGCGACGACGGTCTGCGCTACGCCCCCGGGGCCGTAGCGCAGCGCGACCGGCTGCACCGGCACCTGGGCGAGCACCGCTGGCTGGAAGATGCGGGCGTGGAAGACGCCGATCGCCTCGCCGCTGGTGGCTCGGCCCTCCGGGAAGACCGCAGCCGGATACCCGGCCTGGAGGCGCTCCAGCATCTGGTGCATGACGCCGTGCAGGGAGTCCTGGCTGCCGCGGTGGTGGTAGATGGTGCCGCCCAGGCTGGCCAACCAACCGATCAACGGCCAACGCTCCACTTCGGCCTTGGAGACGAAGCCGGCCCAGAGCTGGCTGTGGAACAGCGTGATGTCGAGCCAGCTGACGTGGTTGGCGACGAACAGGACGGCCCCGGGAAGGGGGGTACCGAAGCGACGGACCTTCAGCCCGAAGATCCGCAGCAGGCCAGACGACCAGGCGCGGACCGTCCACCCCTGCAGGCCATCGCCACCCGGCGGACGCCCGGCCCGCGGCAAGGCGAGCACGACGACCACGACGGGCAGCAGCACGACCACATGGACGGCGAGGAACGGCAGGCGGAGCAGCAATCGGAGCCAGCGCATGGCAGGACCCTCAGGCGCGCCGCATGACGGTCGTCAGGCGGCCCGCGCAGGCTTCGCTCGGGCCGTGCGCCCGGATCGGCGAGCGGCGCTGGAGGGGGCCGCCGTCGGGGGCCGGCGCCACCGGGTCAGCGCAGGTAGGTGCTGGGGCGCCAGACGTTCGCGGTGTAGCTGCGACGGCCATAGCCCGAACTGCTGCCGTAACCGACGCCAGTCTCGCGCTGGCGACGGTGGTGCATGCGGTTCTGGAGCTCGGCGCGACGGCCGTCCAACCAGTCGGCACGGCCGACCGACGCCGGGTCGAGGCCACGGCGCTTGGCCTCGTCCTGGCGGAACTCGCAGAAATCGTCGTAGGCGTCGATCTCGTGGCGCAGGTGGCGCGTGGCCAGTTCGATGGCGATGGCGTCGTCGAGGAAACCGAGGACCGGGACGTGGTCCGGAATCAGGTCCTTCGGATCGGCGAAGTAGGCCAGTGCACCGACGACCCGCTCGAGGTCCTCGGCGGGCAGGGCCCACGCCGTGTCGTTGGCCATCGCGATCATGGCGTCCAGCACGTCGAGGCGCTCGGCGATGAAGTCCGGCACCTTCACGCCCTTGGCCTTCGCCAGCAGGGCCCCGGCCGAGGCGGCAATCTCGGCGGCCGGCTTGCCGGCGACCGCGGCGTGGGCGGCCGCCATGGCCGCGTTGAAATGCTCGAGGTCGCGGTCGGACAGGTCGATGGTCAGCGTCAGGGACATGGCGGGGCAGAGTGATGCGGAAAGACCCGGCAGCCTAGGCCCGGCCGCGCGACGGCGTCAATCGCGCGGAGGTCACGGACGCGCCCGGGGTCACAGGATGGGGGTCAGGCCGGCCCCGAACCCGCTGAGGATGCGGGTGTAGACCCGGGTCT
>JAJTHD010000184.1 GCA_021297925.1 Lysobacteraceae bacterium | reverse complement strand
TTGACGCTCCGCCAGCGTCCCGCGCTGGACGGTGGCCTCGTCTATGCCGTCACGGGTGATGGTGCGCTTCGCGCGATCGACGTCGAGTCCGGCGATACGCGCTGGGAAACCGGACTGTCCGAGGTGACCAACAGCCGTGGCTGGCGCCTGTGGGATCGCAAGGTCGTCGATGGCGGCCTGCAGTCGTCGGTGGCCGTCGGCGAAGGACTCGTGGTGGTCGCGGGTCGTTCGGGCGTCGTTTTCGCACTCAACGCCGAGGACGGGGCGGTCCGCTGGAAAGCGAAGGCGAGCGCGGAGGTTCTCGCGGCCCCGCTGGTCGTCCGTGGCCTCGTGGTGGTCCGTTCGCAGGACGGTCGCACGGTGGCCTTCGATGCGACGACGGGCGGCCGCAAGTGGTCCGTCGACCGCAGCATCCCGACCCTGACGTCGCGTGGCGCGAGCACTCCTGCGACGGCGGTGGGCCTCGTGCTGGTGGGCAACGACGACGGCACCGTCGCCGCGATGCGCGCCGAGGATGGCGCCGTCGTCTGGGAGGCCGTGGTCTCCGAACCCGAGGGCCGCAGCGAACTCGACCGTCTCGTCGATGTCGATGGGGATCTCGCCGTCGGCGCCGATGCCGTGTATGCCACCTCCGTCCGCGGGGTCACCGCGGCCATCGGCCTGCAGGGCGGGCAGGTGGGCTGGACCCGCGATAACGGCGGAGCCACCGGCCTCGAGCTGACCGCCGAAGGCGTGCTCCTCGCCGACAAGGGAGGCACGCTCTGGTCGCTGGACCGCAACTCCGGCAGCGCGCTGTGGCGGCAGGACGCGCTGTTGCGCCGCCAGCCGACGGCGCCTGCGCTCGCGGGCAGCCTCGCCGTGGTCGGCGACGTCCAGGGCTTCCTGCACTGGTTCGATCCCCGGACCGGCGAGCTGAAGGCGAGGACCCGCGTCCAGTCCGCGCGCATCGCGGCGGCTCCGCTGGTCTCCCCGACGGGCATCGTGATCGCGGTCACCGACGAGGGCCGCATCTCGGCCTATCGCGTCGCCGAGTGATCCCATGCTGCCTCTTGTCGCCCTGGTCGGCCGGCCGAACGTCGGCAAGAGCACGCTGTTCAATGCCCTGACACGCACCCGCGACGCGCTCGTCCACGACGAGCCCGGCGTGACGCGCGACCGCCACTATGGCGTATGCCGCCTTGACGCCGCGCGGCCCTTCGCCGTCGTCGATACCGGCGGACTGTCGGGCGAGGAGGCCGGCCTCGCCGGTGCCACCGCCCGCCAGGCGCGGGCAGGCGTCGACGAGGCCGATGCGATCGTTTTCGTGGTCGATGCCCGCGAAGGCCTCGCGGCGATGGACCGCGAGATCATCGGCTGGCTGCGCAAGACGGGGAAGCCGCTGGTGCTCGCCGTCAACAAGACCGACGGCCTCGAGGAGCGCGAGGCAGTGGCCGAGTTCGCCCGCTTCGGCATCGCCGATGTGTTGCCGGTCGCGGCGTCGCACCAGCGTGGCGTGCCGGCACTGGTCGAACTGCTGCAGAAGAAGCTGCCGGCGGACCGCGACCTGTCCGTCCTCGAGGACGACCCCAAGCGCGTCCGGGTGGCCTTCGTCGGCCGTCCGAACGTGGGCAAGAGCACGCTGGTCAACCGCATGCTCGGGGAGGAGCGCATGATCGCTTCCGACGTGCCGGGCACCACGCGTGATTCGATCGCCGTCGACCTCGAGCGCGATGGCAAGACCTACCGGCTGATCGACACCGCCGGCTTGCGCCGTCGCGGCAAGGTGGACGAGGCCGTCGAGAAGTTCTCCGCGTTCAAGACGCTGGCCTCGATCGAGCACTGCCAGGTGGCCGTCGTGCTGATCGACGGCACGGAGGGCATGACGGACCAGGACGCGACCGTGCTGGGCCACGTGCTCGAGGCCGGCCGTGGCTTGGTCGTCGCCGTGAACAAATGGGACGGCCTCTCGACGTACGAGCGCGAGCAGAACCGCATCCTGCTCGAGCGCAAGCTGGCGTTCGCGCCATGGGCCGAGCGCATCACCATCTCGGCGCTTCACGGCAGCGGGCTGCGCGAGCTGTTCCGCGCGGTGGACCGCGCCCATGCCTCGGTCACCCGCACCTTCGGCACCAGCGAGATCAACCGCGCGCTGGAAGTCGCCTACGAGACGAACCCGCCGCCCGCGGTGCGCGGCCACGCGCCGAAGATGCGCTATGGCCACTCCGGCGGCGCCATGCCGCCGACCTTCATCATCCACGGCACCCGCCTGCGCGGCCTGCCGGAGAGCTACCGGCGCTACCTCGAGAACTTCTTCCGCAAGCGGTTCAAGCTGGTCGGCACGCCGGTCCGCTTCGAGTTCCGGGAGGGCGAGAACCCCTACGAGGGCAAGAAGAACGAGCTCACCGACCGGCAGGTCGCGAAGCGCCGCCGGCTGATGCGGTTCGCCAAGAACCGGTGACCGCGATGGCGGACTGGACGGGGCTGGTAGTCAGCGAGGCGCGCCGTCGACGACTCGATGCCGAGTCGGTGCCCTTGTCCCGCGCCCGGCAGCGCCACCTTGCGCTGCCACAGCAGGGCGTGGATTCGATGCGTCCTGCCGGGCATCGGATCGAAGCCCATGACGTCGGGGCCTTCGCGGCGGCCGGCCTCGCGACGGTCCCGGTGGCGCGCCGTCCGGTCGTCGCGGTGTTCAGCGACCCGACGGCACGCGTCCCCGCGGGCCAAGCCCTGCTGGCCGGCCAACGTTGGGACGCGGAACGTCCGCTGTTGATGGCGCGACTGCAGGAGGAGGGGCTCGATCCTCTCGGTTGGCCCCTCGTCGCGACCGGCCCGGACGCCGTGGTCGCAGCGATCCGGGAGGCCGCGGAAGGTGTCGATGCCATCCTGCTTTGCGGGCTCGACCTCGCAGGCGCCCGCCCGGCGTGGATCGACGCCTTCGAACGGACCGGCCTGCGCTGGTGGTGGCCGCCGGGCGATGCGCCGGTCCTCGGCCTCGAGTTCGGGAGGTCTTCCGCCAAGGCGGCGGTCTTCGCCCTGCCGTCGGGCCTCGTCGATGTCGACGATGGGTTCTCGAGGGTGGTCCGGCCCTACCTCCGTGCCCTCCAGGGCGGCCCGTGAGTCCCGACGGTCCGAGGACGGCAACGGTGCACGAGGCCCATCGGCGGCAGCGCGAGGGCGCCCGTCTGTGGGATCTGCGGACCGATGCGGAGCGCGCCCGCGGCATGCCGTCGGGCGCGGAGGCGGTCGCGGTCGAGGCCGCCACCGACGACGCCCTGCGCCAGCGGGCCGGTTTGGATGATGCCTTGCTGCTGATCTGCGCGGCGGGAGTGAGGTCGCGTCGTGCGGCGGAGCGGCTTCGGGCGATCGGTTATCGCGACGTCGCCAGCGTCGAGGGGGGCGTCACGGCGTGGCAAGCCGCCGGACTGCCTCTCGATGTCGAGCCGCTGTGGCCCGGTGCGCCGGTGGACGCGGCCGAGCGCTATGACCGGCACCTCCGCCTGGAGGGCTTGGGCATCGAGGGCCAGGCGCGACTCGCACGGTCGCGCGTCCTGTTGATCGGCGCGGGGGGACTGGGTTCGCCCGTGGCGCTCTACCTCGCGGCGGCCGGAATCGGCCATCTGCGGATCGCGGACGATGACCTCGTGGACCGCAGCAACCTGCAGCGTCAGGTGTTGCATGCCGATGCGGCGGTGGGCCGCCCCAAGGCCGACTCAGCCCGCGAACGCCTGCTGGCGCTGAACCCGGGCATCGAGGTCGACGTGCGCCGCGAACGGCTGTCGGCGACCAACGTCGAGGCCTTGGTCGACGGCGTCGATGTCGTGGTCGACGGCAGCGACAATTTCCCCACGCGATACCTGGCCAACGCGGCGTGCGTGCGACATCGCCTGCCGCTCGTGCATGGCGCGGTCGAGCGGTTCCACGG
>JAJTHD010000200.1 GCA_021297925.1 Lysobacteraceae bacterium | reverse complement strand
GGCCGGGGCGTTCTCGGGAGGCAGCGCGTTCGGCGACGGTGGAAGGGTCGCCAAGGCAGCAACCAATGCCGGAATCCCCGCGTCGGCGGCGGCCGTTGGTGTCTCGTCCTCGGCGTCCGCGTCCCGCGCCTCCGCGAGCGCCGCCGCGAAGGCGCCATCGTCGGCCGGCACCGGGTCGGTCGGCGAGGCCGGGCCGGCAGGGCCGACGCCAGGCGCAGGGACTGCGGCGTTCATCAGGACGGCGGGCATCAGGGGGTCTCCTCGCGGCGGACGTGGTGCTGGCGCGCGCCGAGATCGTCGAGCACGCGCTGGTCGCGCTGGTCCTGCAAACGCTGTTCCGCCGAGCGGTAGCTGGCGGCCAGCTTCTCCAGCACCAGCTTGTCCCGGCTGGCGAGCAGCAGGCGCGTGCGCTCGATGGCCAGCGCCTCCTCGCTGGTGGCGATGTGCTTCTTCTGGGTGCTGACGGCGTCGTCGATCTTCGCGAGGAAGGCCGCGCGGTTCTGCAGCAGGCCCGGGGTGACCGCGCTGCCGGCCGCCGGCGGCTGCGCGTACTCGCCGCGGAAGCGCTCGAGATCGCCGAGGCGCTGCTCCTGCTGCTGGTGCGCCTGCACGCGCTTGGCCAACTCCTTCGCCAGCGCATCCTCGCGGTTCTCGGCGCGGCGAAGCAGCGGATCGAGGCGCTTGGAATTCACGGCGCGGCCTCCAGCAGCCGGGCCAGCGCCGCCTTGCTGTCGGCAAGGCTCGCGCCCTCGTGCACGTCCTGGCCGAGGAAGGCCTGGATCGCGGGCCAGCGTGCGATCGCCTCGTCGACCAGCGGGTCGGCGCCGCGCTGGTAGGCGCCGATCGCGATCAGGTCGCGCTGCGTCGAGTAGGCCGACAGCAGCCGCTTGAGGCGGCGGATGCGCTCGCGCGTGGCGAGGTCGGCGATCTCGGTGACCACGCGCGACACCGAGCGCTCGATGTCGATCGCCGGATACAGGCCGGAATCGGCGATGCGGCGGTCGAGCACGATGTGGCCGTCGAGGATGGCGCGCGCGGCGTCGGCGATCGGCTCCTGCTGGTCGTCGCCCTCGGTCAGCACCGTGTAGAACGCGGTGATCGAACCGCGACCCTCCGCCCCCATGCCGGCGCGCTCCACGAGCCCCGGCAGGCGCGCGAACACCGACGGCGGGTAGCCACGGGTGGTCGGCGGTTCGCCGATGGACAGGCCGATCTCACGCTGCGCCTGCGCGAAGCGCGTCAGCGAATCCATCAGCAGCAGGACGTTCAAGCCCTGGTCCCGGTAGTACTCGGCGATCGCCGTGGCCCGCAGCGCACCGTGGATGCGCGCCAGCGGCGGTCGGTCGGCCGGTGCGGCCACGACGACGGCGCGCTTCAGGCCGGCGGGACCGAGCGTGCTCTCGACGAAATCGCGCACTTCGCGGCCGCGTTCGCCGATCAGGCCGACCACGACGACGTCGGCCTGCGTGTACTTCGTCATCATCCCGAGCAGCGTGGACTTGCCGACGCCGGAACCGGCGAACAGGCCGACGCGCTGACCGCGGCCGATCGGGAGCAGCGCGTTGATCGCGCGCACGCCGACGTCGAGGCCCTGGGTGATCGGCTCGCGCAGGAGCGGGTTGATCGGCACGCCGGCGAGGCCGATGTAACCGTCCGGCCGCGGGGTCGGGCGGCCGTCGAGCGCATGGCCGTCGGAATCGATCACGCGCCCCAACAGGCCCTCGCCGACGGCGACGCGCCCGCGCGACCAGCCGGGCACGACCCGGGCACGCGGCAGCAGCCCGTGCAGGTCGGTGGTCGGCATCAGGAAGGTCTTGTCGCCGGCGAAGCCGACGACCTCGGCCTCGACGAAACGACCGCCCTGCGATTCCACCCGCACGGCGGCGCCCAGCGGCACTTCGAGGCCCTCGGCCTCGAGGGTCAGGCCGATCGCGCGGCGCAGCACGCCCTCGCGCACGGTGCCGAGGCGCTCGAGCTGCGGCTCGAGCGCACCGAGGCGCGCCGCGAGGCGAGGCCCGCGGGTGGCGAGCAGGGGACCGGTCGCGTTGCTCATGGGCCGCTCCCGCCTTGGCCGACGGCGGCGAGCGCCGCCATCAGCCGCGCCTCCATCCGCGCGTCGATGCGCACGCCATCGCCGTGCACACGGGCGTCGCCGCGGGCGATCTGCACGTCGGCCACGACGCGGGCGTCGCCCCACTGCGGCAACCACGGCGCCAGCACCTCGACGTCGACCGGGTTCAAGCGCAGCTCCACCGGACGACCCCCATCACCGACGGCATCGAGCGCGGTGCGGACGAGCTGGGCCAGCAGGGCCGGATCGGCTTCCACCGCGCGGCCGACCAGCGCACCGGCGATGCGCACGGCGAGCTGGCCGAGCGCGGCCTGCACGTCGTCCTCGAGGCGGCCGAGCGGACGCGCGAAGGCATCGACCACGCCCTCGATCTGGGCGACCAGCCGGCGCACCTCGGCTTGCCCGGCAGCGAAGCCCTCGCGCTTCCCCGCCTCGAAACCGGCCTGCCGCGCCTGCTCCTCGATGCGCTGCAGCTCCTGGATCGAGGGTGGCTTCGGCGGCGGCGGGGCGTCGAGCGCCGGAACGCGCCACAGGGCCGGCTCGTCGAGGGCCTGCCCCGCGCTCATACGAACTCATCCTTCGCGCCGCTCAGGCTGATGGTGCCCTCGTCGGCGAGACGGCGGACGATCTGGAGCACTTCCTTCTGCGCGGCCTCGACTTCGCTGAGCTTGACCGGGCCGCGGTCGTCCATGTCCTCCTTGAGGATCGCGGCGGCGCGTTGCGACATGTTGCGCAACACCTTCTCCTTGACGTCGTCCGAACCGCCGCGCAGGGCCAGCGGCAGCCGATCGCCCGGCACTTCGCGCAGCACGGCCTGCATCGACTTGTCGTCCAGGGTCGCCAGGTCGTCGAAGACGAACATGAGGTCCTGGATCTGGTCGGAGAGCGCCTGGTCGATCTTGCCGATCGCGCCGAGGATGACCTGGTCCTGGCCGCTGTCGACGAAGTTGAGGATGTTGGCCGCCACCTTGACGCCACCGATGGTGGTGGCCTTGCTGCCTTGGGCGCCGGCGAACTGCTTCTCCATCACCTCGTTGAGTTCGTTGAGCGCGACGGGCGGCACGTTGTCGAGCGTCGCCACGCGCAGCAGCACGTCCGCGCGCACGCGCTCCGGGAAGTTCCGCAGCGTGTCGGCGGCCTGGTCAGGCTCGAGGTGTGAGAGCACGATCGCCATGATCTGTGGGTGCTCGTTGCGGATCAGGTCCGCGATCGCGCGCGGGTCCATCCACTTCAGCATCTCCATGCCCGAGCTGTTGCGGCCGAGCAGGATGCGGTCGATCACGCTGCCGGCCTTGTCCTCGCCCAGGGCCTGGACGAGGACCTTGCGGACGTAATCGTCGGCACCGATGCCGACCGAGGTCTGCTTGTCGAGCGCGATGGCGAAATCGCCCATCACCTTCTCGATCTGCTCGCGCGAGACGCCACCGACCGCGGCCATGGCCTGGCCGACCTTCTGCACTTCCTTCGCCGTCATGTGCTTGAGCACCTCGGCGGCCTCGCCTTCGCCGAGCGAGAGCATCAGGATCGCGGCCTTCTCGACGCCGCTGAACTCGCCATTCTTGTCAGCCATCGTTCGCGATCCATTCCTTCACGACCTGGGCCACGCGGCGGGGATCGTCCTTCACCGCGGCGCGCGCGTACTCGATCTTGCCCTCGACGCTGGTCGGCGCGGGCAGGCCGCTGGACTGGCCCGGCAAGGCCAGCGCGGTGCCCGTCGCCTGTCCCGGCAGGGCCGGCAGTCCTGCGCTTCCCGGCGGCAGCGGCGTGCCATCCGCAGCATACGCCTGGCCCGCGGCACCGGCGCCCTCGGCCGGCGCCGGGACGGCGAGCAGCTGGCGAAGGGCCGGACGAAGGACCAGGAACACCACCAGCAGCACCAGCAGGGCGCCGATCGCGATCCGCCCCACCTGCCAGACCAAGGGGTTCTCCCAGATCGGCGTGGCGACTTCTTCGAGCGGCTCCGGCGCCACGAAGGGCGCATTGACGACCGTGACCACGTCGCCACGCTCCTCGCTGAAGCCGACGGCTTGCTTGACCAGCGCCTCGATGCGCTGCAGTTCCTCGGCGGTCAGGGCGCGGAACGGCGAGGCCGGAGCGGCGTCGGCGCCACCCGCGGCCGGCGCGGCGTCCTCGGCCGGCGTGTTGGGCACGTTGTCGACCACGACGGCGACCGTGATCCGGCGCACGCGGCCGGTCGGCTGGCGGGTGTGGGTCAGGGTGCGGTCAAGCTCGAAGTTGCGGGTGCGTGAGGTGGCGCTCTCGCCCGGCACCGGCGCGGCGGGCGCGGCATTTGGATCCGTCGGGACCGCGCCGCCTGCCGCCGCATTGGGCGCGCCCGGGCCGGGCGGGGCGTTGCTCTCGGCCCCCGGCACGCCACGGTCAGCCTGCTCGGTGCGTCGCTCCTCGCTGATCTGTTCGCTGCGGATCTGGCCGGATTCGGGCGCATAGATCTCGCGCGCCTCCTCGATCTGCGCGAAGTCCATATCGATCGCCACCTCGCTGCGGACCCGGCCAACGCCGACCAGCGGCTCGATCAGGCTGGCGATCTTGCCGGCCAGCGCCGATTCTTTGTCGCGGGTCAGCGCGAACTGCTCGGCGCTGACCGCTTCCGGGCTGCCCGGTTCATCGCGCGTGAGCAGACGGCCGGATTCATCGACCACGGTGACACGCTCGGGCGTCAGGTTGGGGATGCCGTTCGCCACGAGGTGCTGGATCGCCTGCACTTCGTCCGGCTTCAGGAAACGGCCGGGCAGCAGGCCCACGACGACGGAGGCACCTGCCGGCTGCTGCTGGCGGGTGAACGCGGTGGGCTTCGGCAGGGCGAGGTGGACGCGCGCCTCCCGGATCGGCCGCAGCTGGCGGATGGTCTTGGCGAGCTCGGTCTCGAGCGCGCGCTGGTAGCGGGCGGTTTCGACGAACTGGCTGACGCCGAAGCCCGGATCGCGCTCGATCAGCGCCATGCCCGGGCCGTCGCTGGCGCCGAGCCCGGCCGTGGCCAACGCCATGCGTGCGTCCTGCAGGCGCTCGCCAGGCACCTGCACGTCGCCGGTGGCGGGGTTGATCTCGACGGGGATCTGCGCGCTGCGCAGGGCGTCGGCGAACTCCGACGCGGTGGCCGCGTCGATGCCGCTCTGCACCGTCACCATCGCCGGCTTCTGCAGCCAGAAGAAGGCCCAAAGGCCGCCCGCGATCGCCAGCGTGAGAAGGCCCATGGTCCAGAGCTGGCGGACGAGGCCCGCGCGCTGGATCTGCTGCAGCAGTCCTGGGGCGGGGGCGGGCGGGGCGGCGACGATCGCATTCATGGGTCAGGGTCCCCGCCATCAGAGCGGCATGTTCATCACGTCTTGGTAAGCCTGCACCAGGCGGTTGCGCACCTCGACGGTGGCACGGAAGGCCACGCTGCTGGCCTGGGCGGCCACCATCACGCGCGCGAGGTCGGCCTTGGGGTCACCGCGCTCGAAGGCGGCCTGGAGTTCGCGGGTCTCGGACTGCAGGCGGTTCACCTTCTGCAGCGCGTCGCCGAGGGTCTG
>JAJTHD010000017.1 GCA_021297925.1 Lysobacteraceae bacterium | reverse complement strand
CCTGAAGGGCTGCACGACCTTCCGCTTCAACCCGGCCGCCTTCCAGGGCGTGCTGGTCAAGGAGAAGGACCTCGAGAACACGACCTACCGCTTCGAGCTCGAAGACGGCAGCGTGGTCGAGGTCAAGGGCAACGAGCAGATCGAGTACGACGGCGAGATGCACACGGCCGCGAACCTGTTCGACGCGCTGAAAGAGGGTTATTACGGCAAGTTCTGATCGCCGCCAAGGCGGCGATCGCGGCAAGTTCTGACGGGAGGCCGGACGGCGAAGGCGGCCGGCTCCCGCACCGAGGCCCGCCCGACCCGCCCCGGCGAGGCGGGCCCGACCGGCAAGCGTGCACCGGCCCCAAGGCACGCGACGCGGCACCATCCGGAGTGTGTCCATGAGCAACGGCAACGGTGTGACCACCACGATCGCCCAGGCGGTCGAAGCGGTGGGCGACAAGGCCAACGACGTCGTCGAGCAGGCGAAGGCGAAGGCCGCGCCCTTGGTGAAGAAGGCGAAGGCCGAGGTCGCCAAGGTCGAGAAGGCCGCCAAGGCCAGGCTGAAGCAGGCGGAGTCGAGCCCGGCCGGCAAGGCGGTGAAGAAGGCCGTCGGTACCGCGAAGAAGAAGGTCGCGGCGGCGAAGAAGTCGGTCGACGCGGCCGTGAAGTCGGCGAAGGCCAAGCTGGGCGCCAAGCCGGCCGCGAAGAAGGCGGCGGCCAAGAAGGCGCCGGCGAAGAAGGCCAAGGCCCCGGCGGCCAAGAAGGCGCCGGCCCGCAAGGCGGCTCCGAAGAAGGCGGTCAAGAAGGCGGCCCCGAAGAAGGCCGCCAGGAAGGCCGCGAAGACGACGCGCCGCTGAGGCGACGCGGCGTCGACCCGTCCCCGCCCCCGTGGCGGGGCGGGCGTTGCATCCCCGAATCCGTGACCCGGTCGCCCCGGCGGCCCGTACCATCGACATCGCAGCACCGAACAGCGCGCAGGAGCGCCGGCCATGGCCATCAAGATCACCAAGAAAATCAAGGGTTACAGCGTCGCCACCCCCGAGGACGCCGCCAAGGCCGCCGCCGCCGCCCCTGTCGTCGCCGCGCCCGCCCCGGTGCCGCACACGGCCGAGATCATCCAGATGCACGAGAAGCTCGAGCGTCCGGAGACCCTGATCGGCGCCACCTACAAGATCAAGTCGCCGCTGTTCGAGCACGCCCTGTACGTGACGATCAACGACATCGTCCTGAATCCGGGAACGGAACATGAGCTCCGCCGTCCCTTCGAGCTGTTCATCAACTCGAAGAACATGGAGCACTTCCAGTGGATCGTCGCGATCACGCGCATCGCCTCGGCGGTGTTCCGCAAGGGCGGCGACGTGACCTTCCTCGTCGAGGAGATGAAGGCGGTGTTCGACCCCCGCGGCGGCTACTTCAAGGCCGGTGGGGTGTACATGCCCTCGATCGTCGCCGAGATCGGCGCGGTCATCGAGGAGCACCTGAAGTCGATCGGCCTGATCCGCGACCCGGAGATCAGCGACGCACAGCGCGCCCTGATCGCCGAGAAGCGCGCCGCCTACGAGCAGGGTCTAAAAAAAAACCCTGAGCCGGGCGTGACCGCCGCGCCCGCCGGCGGCGACATCGTCGTGACGGGCGAGGGCACCAGCTTCCCGCCGTCGGCCACCATGTGCAGCAAGTGCAACACCAAGGCACTCGTGCTGATGGACGGCTGCCAGACGTGCTTGAACTGCGGCTACTCGAAGTGTGGATAAGGGCGCGGGCAACGATGATCGCCGGTTGACCCCGCCAACAGCGGACGCTTATCGCTGCGCGGGTTGTAGTCGCGCGGTACCGGACCACCGGTTGCGGGCCAGCGCCGCGCATCCCTTGGGCGAGGCGGAGTGCCCGCATTGCGGCGCCCGCTTGGCGCGGATCGCCTCGACGTGGCGGCCGTGGCTGCAATCCACGCTGGTGTTCCTTGGCGTGCTCGGCGTGCTGGGCCTCCTGCGCGAGTGGCCCGAGGGCACATGGTGGCCCTATGCGCTGGTCGTCGCCGGCAGCCTCTTGGGCGCATGGATGGTCCGCAAGCGCCCGGACCGTGTCCTGCTGCCCGTCGCCCCGGAGTGAGCCACTCGCGCGGTCACGGCCGCGCGGGGTGCGGGCCGTCCGCCGCCATCCGTCCGTGGGCATAGCGCCACGCCGCGCTCTGGTAGGCGCCGATGGCGATCGCGGTGTCTCGGGCGTCGTCGGGAACGTCCGGCTGTGGCACGTCGCGTGCCCATTCCGGCCGCACGGTGCGCAGCCCCTGGTTCGGCGACAGCTCGACGAGCCGGTCGGGCGTCAGGTACCCCAGCCGCTGGTAGGTGCCGATGTAGGCGCGCTCGGGGGCGTCGGGGCGCGCGAGCACGTCGACGCCGTAGAACGGGCTGTCGAAGCCCATGCCGAGCAGGCCCAACACGGTCGGTGCGATGTCGACTTGCGCCATCATCCGGTCGTAGCGCCCGGGCTCGACGTGCTTCGGCGCGTGGATCCACAGGGGGATGTGGTAGCGGAACACCGGCAGGTCGGCGAGCCCGCCGCTGGAGGCGCAGTGGTCGGCGGTGATCACGAACACCGTGTCCTCGAACCACGGGCGCGAGGCGGCGCGGCGCAGGAAGTCGGCCACCGCCCAGTCGGTGTAGGCGACCGCGCTCTCGCGCTTGCCCTGCGGCCAGGGCCCGCGGCCCGCCGGAAAGGTGTAGGGCCGGTGGTTCGATGTCGTCATGATGTGCGCGAAGAAGGGGCGCCCCTCGACCTGCGCGCGGTCGAACTGGGCCATCGCCATGGTGTACAGGTCCTCGTCGGCCACCCCCCAGACGTTCTCGTTGTGGATGGCGTCGTCGGGGATGTCGGTGCGGTCGTGAACCTCATAGCCGTTGGCGCCGAAGAACGCATTCATTTGGTCGAACGCGCCGTAGCCGCCGTAGAGGAACATCGAGCGATAGCCCTGCGCGTTGAACACGGTCGCCAGCGTGGCGAGCCCGCGCGCGTCGGGACGCTTGACGATCGATTCGCCCGGGGTGGGCGGCACGGCCAGTGACAGGGCCTCGAGACCGCGCACGGTCCGCGTGCCCGAGGCGTACAGCCGGTCGAACACGAGGCTGCTCGAGGTCAGCGCGTCGAGGTTCGGCGTGAGCGAGGGCGACCGTCCATACAGGCCCGAGTACTCGGCCGAGAGGCTCTCGATGCTCACCAGCACGACGTTCAGGCGACGCGCGGGACGGTGCGGCGTGATGCGACGCTCGATGCCCTGTGCGTCGAGGAAACGCGCGCTGGGTTCCGCCAGCGCGGACCGTGTGGTGGCAAAGGCGTCGGGCAGCGGCATCTGCCGGTAGTAGCGCTCGTAGTCCAGCGAGGCGGTGCGGTAGGCGGCGAAGAACTGGTAGACGCCGTTGCCGGCCAGTTCGTCGATGTAGGTATTGCCGGAGCGGTCCTTCATGGCACCGTCGACCGTGGCGGTGCCGGCGGCGAGGGCGGCAATCCACCCGGCGGCGAGCAGGAGGCGCCCCCGGCCCGGCGTGTCGTCGTGGGCGACGTCGCGCCAGCGTCGGCCGAGGGCGAAGAGCGTGGCCGTCATCGCGGCGAGCCCCGACAGCAGCATGCCGACCGGGTAGGACTCGCGGATGTTGCCGATGACCTCGGTGGTGTAGACGAGGTAATCGACGGCGATGAAGTTGAAGCGTGCCTGGAACTCCTCCCAGAACACCGCCTCGGCGAGGGCGACGAAGAGCAGCAGGCCGACGCCGGACGCAAGGCCCGCCTGCAGCGGCCAGCGCCAGCGGCGCCGGGCGAAGCCGTGCCGCGGCACCACGGCGATCCACAGCATCAGCGGCAGGCCCAGCGCGAGGACCGCGAGGAGGTCGTAGCCGAGGCCGGCGCCGAACGCCCAGGCCCAGCCGGCGGGGCCCGCGTCGCGTGCCCCGGGGGTCGCGAGCAGGAGTCCTCCCCGCGTGAGCGTCGATATGGCGATGGCGAGCAGGGCGAGGGCGACCAGCGGTCGGAAGCGTCGCCCGCTGGGGTGGGCCGCGAGCGAAGGGGTGGGTGCGGTCATGCGACGGCCAAGAATTTCACGCGTCCTTCATCTTTGCAGGTCGGCGGGCCGGACGTGTTCTCAAAGCGTTAGGCCGCGCGGCGCGTGCCGGCGGCATACTCGGTTCGTGGACCACGCCCTCGAAACCGACACCCGGCAGATCGCGTTCGAGCAGTTCGCGCGCAACTTCGCGCGGGCGCTCCTGATGACGCCGGGGGGATGGCTCGTGGTGATGGCGATGGCCTGGCCGTACGCGCCCGCCACCTCTCTGTGGGCGTGGTGGGCCGGTGCGCTGGCCTGTTGGCTGCCGTGCCTCGCGCAGAGCGTCTGGTCGCGTCGCCGGGGCTTCGATGTCGACCGGCACCGCCATGCTGCCGGGGCGGCCGCCTTTCTCGACGGCATCGGTTGGGGCATGGTGCCGCTGTTCCTGATGGGGCACGACCCGACCCTGGACGCCCGTCTCGCCGCCGTGCTCTGCGGCGTGATCGCCGTGACCCTGGGCATCTACATCACCGCGCCGGGCGCGCTGCGTCTGCAGGTCGCGGGCACGTGGGCGTGCCTCGGGCTGGCGGTCGCCCTGGGGCGCGGTCCGGACTGGTCGATCGTGTTCGGCCTCGCGGTCATGCACGTGCTCACCCTTGCGTTCCTGCCGGGGATCACGGCACGCGTGGTCGACGGCATCCGGCTGCAGCAGGCCAATGCGCGTCTCGCGGAACAGCTCCGCGTGCACCTGCAGGCCGTGGAGGAGGAAGCCGCCACGGACCCGCTCACCGGCGTGCTGAACCGGCGTGCCCTCGACCGCTTGCTGGCGCGCGAGATCGAACGCTGCGAGGTGCAGGGAACGATGGCCTCGTTGCTGGCGCTCGACCTGGACCACTTCAAGGCGATCAACGACGCGCACGGGCATGCCGTGGGCGACGATGCGCTGCGGGCGTTCACGCAGCGCATCCGCGGCCAATTGCGGCAGAGCGACCATCTCGCGCGGCTCGGCGGCGAGGAGTTCATCGTGCTGCTGCCCGGGGCGTCGCTGGAGAAGGCGAGCGAGGTCGCCGAGCGCCTGCGTGACTGCGTGGCGGACGCCCCGCTGCTGGATGCGCCGCGGGTCGCCGTGACCGTGTCGATCGGCGTCGCGGCATTCCGTCCCGGCGACAGTGGCACCGAGCTGCTCGCCCGCGCGGATGCGGCGGCCTACGAGGCCAAACGCTCAGGCCGTGACCGGGTAGTGCTGGCCGAGGGCTGAGGCCGCTCAGTTCGATGCGGGTTCGGTAGCCTCGACGGCATCGCTGGCCCCGGCGGGCTCGTCTTCGGTGACCGCATCGGCCGGCGGCTCCTCGCCTGGCGCGATGATCGAGTAGCCCTTGGCGCGCATGGCGGCCAGCAGGCCATCGTCGGCGGTGAGCACCTGGTAGTCGGCCACGGCCACCGTCGTCGCATGCCCGGCGAGGCTTTCCTCGGCCACGCGCACCCACTCATCGACCACGCGCTTCGGCAGGTCGTTGAAGCCGCGATTCTTCAGGGCATCGGTACCCAGCAGGGCCAGCGCGCAGGCGCGGATTTCGCTGTCGAAGTCGAGTTCCTCGAGCGTTTGCAGGTCGCCCACGGCCCAGGCGTTCGCGCGCTCGACCATGTTGGCGGTGTCGGTTTCTAGGCGTGCGAGTGTCGACTCCATGCAGCCGACATCGTCGACGGCCGAGCGCTCGAACTCCTTCAGCGCATCGCGCGGGTCTTCGACCTTGATGCGGACGCTGACGCCCACGATCGGACGATCGTTGCGCTTGGCGATGCGTTCCACGCGGTCCCAGACGATGTTCTCGCGCTTGAGGTCGAGTTCGCCGAGGGCTTCGTCCATCAGCTCGTAGGCAGCGAACACTGGCCTGCGGTTCTCGACGCCGCGGTCGCGGCCCATGTAGATCGCCTTCTGGGCCTGCCAGCGCGCATAAAGCTCGGGCGGCAGCACCTCGGCCAACGTCTTGTCGTCCGGGTTGTTGCGGGCGCGAAGCGCCGTGGGCAGCAGTCGCAGGCTGCCGAAGAAGCCGATGT
The DNA here is from genome assembly GCA_021297925.1 of Lysobacteraceae bacterium. GTDB lineage: Bacteria > Pseudomonadota > Gammaproteobacteria > Xanthomonadales > Xanthomonadaceae > Silanimonas. The sequence continues at coordinate 173 of JAJTHD010000017.1, read as the reverse complement.
CGGCATCGACGCGGACGCCCGGCGAGGTGAGGACGCGGTCGGCGCGCGCCACCAGGGCATCGAGTTCGCGCGGCTCCCATTCCATGCGCTTCGGCAAGGGGCTCAACGTGGCCATGACCCACAGCGTGTGTTCGCCCTTGCGGATCTGCCACAGGCCGGGGCCGGGCTGGATG
>JAJTHD010000239.1 GCA_021297925.1 Lysobacteraceae bacterium | reverse complement strand
CTTCCCGATGTCGACCATCACTGTGCCCAGCGCGAAGCGCCAGCCCTGCGTGCGGAACGCGTTGGTGCCACCGGCGTTGCCGCTGCCCTGCGTGCGGATGTCGACGCCGCGGAATCGGCCGAGCAGCAGGCTCCCGGAGATCGAGCCCAGCAGGTAGGCGGCGACCAGTGCGCCGAGCGCCGCCGGATCGAGGCTCACGCGTCCACCGGCTGCAGGGAGGCGACCAGCGCGCCCGGCCCGGCATGCGCACCGACGGCGGCGCCGGTCTCGACCAGCCACGATTCGGCGACGTCCAGCCGCTCGCGCAGCGCCGCCAGCAGCGCCTCGCCGTCGTCCGGCACGCCGCAGTGGCCGACGATCAAGCGCCAGCGGCGGCCCGGCGGCATGCGCTTGGCCACGTGCGCGGCGAAACGCTCGGGCACGCGATGCCGGCCGAACAGCGCCGAACGCGGATGCAGGCGGCCGTCGGCCTCGACCACTGCGATCGGCGTCGCCCGCAGCGCGCCGGCCACCCAGCCGGCCCAGGCCGGGACCCGACCGCCGCGCACCGCGTGGCGGATGTCCCGCGCCAGCGCGATCGTGCGGGTCGCCCCCTTCAGTGCCTCGAGTCGCGCCATCACCTGCGCGCGGCTGGCGCCGGCGCGGACGAGCTCGGCGGCGGCCATCGCGAGCAAGGCCTGGCCACCGGCCGCATTGCCGGTATCGAAGACGTGGACGCGCGCGCCCTCGACGCGCTGCGCGGCGGCCTCGGCGGCCTGCAGCGTGCCGGACACCGCGCGGGACAGGCCGACGTACACGACCTCGGCGTGGTGCGAGAGCAGGAACTCGAACAGGCGGCGGAAATCCCCGACCGGCGGCTGGCTGGTGCGCGGCAAAAGGTCCTCTTCGCGCAGGCGGCGATAGAACTCGGTCGTCGAGAGCCCGACGCGGTCAAGGTAATCCTGCTCGCCGAAGTTCAGGCGCAAGGGCACCACGAGGACGACGAGCGCGTCGGCGACGCCCTCGGGCAGGTCCGCCGAGCTGTCGGTGACGACCACCACGCCGCCCGGCGCGCTGGCCGTGCGCGACTGCGCCAGCATGTCGTCGGCCTTGCCGGCCTCGACACGCCCGAAGCTCGCCAAGGCCTCGAACATCCGCGCCGGCAGGCCGACATGCGCATGCACCTTCAGCCGGTGGGGGCCGCCGGCCACGACGACGCAGTCCGCCCCAAGGCCGGAGAGCGCGGCCTGGATCCGCCCACGGTCGAGGCCGTCGCCGACCAGCAGGCACTCGGTGCACCAGCGGTGGCGGGGGTCGACATCGCCCTCGCCGTCGTGCAGGCGGGCATGGACGACCTCGAAGGCGACATCGGGATCGACGTGGGCGGGATGCTCGGCGGCGTGGCGACGCGACAGGAAATCGGCGATGCCCTCCAGGAGATCGACGAAGCCCTGCGCCCCTGCATCCACGACACCGGCCTTGCGCAACACCGGAAGCTGGTCCGGCGTGCGGGCCAGCGCCTCGCGGGCACGCCCCAGCGCCGACTCGAACCAGGCCTTGAGTTCCGCGCACTCGCGCGACTCCGCAGCCTGCGCCAGCCCGTCGGCGGAGGCGGAGATCGCGCTGAGCATCGTGCCTTCGCGGGGCTCGGCCATCGCGCCACGGGCCGAACGGGCGGCCGCGGCAGCGGCCTCGGCGAGGTCGCGGCGGCTGAGCGAGGACCGCGCACCGACCGCTTCGGACAGGCCGCTGAAGAACTGGGCGAGGATCGCGCCGGAATTGCCGCGCGCGCCGTCGACCGCCTCGTCGCCGACGCGCCGGAGCAGGACCCCGACGCCGGCCGCGCGCCGCTGCAGCGCCCCCTGCAGCACGGTGCCGAGCGTCAGCGCCATGTTGTTCCCGGTGTCCCCGTCCGGCACCGGGAACACATTGATCTGGTTCAGCGCGTCGCGGCGGGCGATCACCCGGCGGGCGCCGGCGATCAGGGCGTGGCGGAGCGCCGCGGCGCGGATGCGGCCGGCGGCGGGCACCGGCGACGGCGGGATCGTCAGGGTGGCGGCATTCATCCGCCGAGTCTGGAGGAAATCGGGCCCGGGCGGCATGTTGCAGGGCAGCACCGCTTCTTCACGCGACCAAGGCGCGCACGCGGCCGGGACCGGCGCTATGCTCGCAACGTTCTGCCGCGCTCGCGCATCCAGAGGCAGGGCCCCGCTCGAGGACGACCCCATGCTCCGTCTCGCCTGCCTGCTGCTTTCGTTCGCCGGATGGTCCGCGCCGTGCGTCGCCGCCACGCCGACCGCGACCGCGCCGACCCCGGTCGCCGAGGCGTCCTGCCGAACGGCCAAGGGCGAGGCCGAGCCTTCCGAGGTCGCGGGTATGCCCTCCGATGCCGCGCCGCGCGCCTCGGCGGCGCCCGCCACCCCGGGCGCACGGGGATCGTCCGCCGCCCCTCGCGTCGCGACCCCACGCTGGAACCGCCTGTTGCCCGGCATGTTCCGCTGACCGCGGATGGCCCAGCCCTGGTGGCGCCGCCTGTGGCGCGCCGAACCCGCGTTCACCGCCGATGAGTGGCAGGCCGTCGTCGACGGCAGCCCCCTGATCCGTGGCCTCGGCGCGGACGACCAGGCCCGGATCGCCCGGCTCGCGGACCGCTTCCTGCACGACAAAGCGATCACCCCGGCACACGACCTCGTGCTGGCGCCGCGAGACCGCTTGGCGCTGGCGGCGCACGCCTGCCTCCCGCTCCTGCGATTCGGCGAGTCGGGGCTGCGCGGCTGGTCGCAGGTCATCGTGCATCCGGGCGCGTTCCGGGTGGACCACCGCCGCCACGGCGCACCGCACGAGATCGACGAGCTCGAAGTGGTGCACGAAGGCACCGAGGACCGCGAGGGCGAAAGCTGGAAGTACGGCCCGATGGTCTTGAGCTGGGCCGATCTCGACGCGGAAATCCGCGAGCCCGAACCCGGCTACCAGCTGGTCGTCCATGAGATGGCCCACAAGCTCGACGCGCTCGACGGCCTCCTCGACGGCACGCCTCCCCTGCCCGCGGCCTGGCAGCGCGAATGGGCGCGAGATTTCGGAGCGGCCTTCGAATCCCTCAACGCGCTGCTCGACGCCGACCCGGATGCCGAGACGCCGATCGATCCGTATGCGGCCGAGGCGCCCGAGGAATTCTTCGCGGTCTGCAGCGAGTACCACTTCACCGCCCCCGACGTGCTGCGCGCCACCTACCCGGCGGTCGCGGCCCATCTGGAGCGCTTCTACGGCCCGCCACCGCGGCTGGCTATCGCCGGTTAGGCGGCGGGCTCAGACCTGGGGCGGCACCCGGACCACGAACCGCGCCCCGCCGAGCTCCGGCGCGCGCTCCACCGTCAGCGCGCCCTGGTAGGCCGCGCAGATGTCCAGCACGATCGACAGGCCGATGCCGTGGCCCTGCACGCGTTCGTCGCCGCGGACGCCGCGCTGCAACAGGCGCTCGATCTGGTCGTCCGGAATGCCGGGGCCATCGTCCTCCACCGCGATCACGATGCCAGCTCGCTTTCCCGTTGAAGCGGGCAGCACGCCGACCTGCAGGACGACCCGGCGCTTCGCCCACTTGAAGGCGTTCTCGAGGAGGTTGCCGAGCAGCTCCTGCAGGTCGCCCAGCTCACCATGGAAGCGCGCGGCCGGATCGATGTCGAACTCGGCCAATACCCCCTTGGCGGCGTAGATCTTCTCCAGGCCCAGCACGATCTCCTCGGCCGTGGCCTCGACCTTGAGCGGCGCCGCGAACAGCACGTGGCCGGACCGCGCGGCGCGCGAGAGCTGGTAGCCGACGATGTCGTTCATGCGCTGAACCTGCGTGCGGACCTCCGACCGCAGCTCCGCCGGCGACGCCCCGGCATCGAGCAGGCTCTGGAGCACGGCGAGCGGTGTCTTCAGCGAATGCGCGAGGTCGCCCAGCGTGCGCCGCACCTGCTCGAGGTTGCGGCGCTCGGAGTCGATCAGCGCATTGATGCTGTCGGTCAGCGGATGGAGCTCCCGCGGGTGGTCGTCGCTCAGGCGGGCCACGCTGCCCTGCTGAACGTCGGCCAGCGCCGCCTCCACGCCCGCCAGCGGCTTCAGGCTCCAGCGCAGCGCCAGGGCCTGCACCACCAGCAACAGCAGGGCCGCACCACCCAGCCAAGCCCACAGCGTGCGACGGAATACGCCCACCTGTCCCGCCACGTAGCCGGCATCCTCGTAGAGCGCGAGGGTCAGCTCCAGGTCGCCGCGCCCGGTCTCCCAGATCGTCGTGAGGGAGTAGCGATACACCGACAGCGGATCACCGCTGGCCGCCGTCGCCGGCAGCGGGCCGTCGAAGCGACCGCGTCCCGGCTCGCCGGACTCCGGCGGCGGCAGGATGCGCCCCAGCGACGAGGCCGATTCCCAGCGCACGTTCTGCCCGACCAAGCCGGCGTACAGGCCGCTGCCCGGCCGGTCGAAGCGCGGGTCCGGGGCCACCTGCGGCATCACGATGGTGCCGGAACGCAGCACCTCGGCGCCGTTGAGGAAGGCCTTCGCGAAATTCTCCAGCCGCTCCCGCTGGCTGTTCACGGCCGCGTTCGCGAACGCGCGGTCCAGCGCGTAACCGGTCAGGCCGAGGAACGCCACCAGCCCGAGGCTGGCGGCCAGCAGCTGGCGCGCCTGCAACGACAGGCGGCGGCGCAGCCCGATCACCCCCGCTTACTCGTTGCGGGGGATGGCGAAGCGGTAGCCGCGGCCGCGGACCGTTTCGATGGGCTTGAGCTCGCCGTCCGGGTCCAGCTTCTTCCGCAGGCGGCCGATGAAGACCTCGAGCACGTTGGAATCGCGATCGAAGTCCTGCTGGTAGATGTGCTCGGTGAGGTCGGCCTTCGAGACCAGCTCGCCGGCATGCAGCATCAGGTACTCGAGCACCTTGTACTCGTAGCTCGTCAGGTCGACCGGCGCGCCGCCGACGGTGACCGTCTGGGCCGACAGGTCGAGGCGGACCGGCCCGCACTCGAGCAGCGGCTTGCTCCAGCCCGCGGCGCGGCGCAGCAGCGCGTTGATGCGCGCCAGCAATTCCTCGACGTGGAAGGGCTTGACGAGGTAGTCGTCGGCGCCGGACTTCAAGCCCTCGACCTTGTCCTGCCACGAGGAGCGCGCGGTCAGGATCAGGATCGGGAACTTCTTGCCTTCGGCGCGCAGCGCCTTGACGAGGTCCATGCCCGACATCTTCGGCAGGCCGAGGTCGATGATGGCGAGGTCGAACGGCACCTCGCGACCGTTGTACAGGCCCTCCTCGCCGTCGCCGGCGGCGTCGACCGCGAAGCCTTCGCGCTTGAGTCGGGCAGCGAGGGTCTCCCGCAGCGGGGCTTCGTCTTCGACCAGCAGGATGCGCATGGACTCTCCTCGGTGCAGCCGGGCGTGCCGGCGTCAGGATCGATCGCCGCGTTCGGCGGGCGGCAGGGTTTCCGGCAGGCCGAGGTCGCTCGGCACGTCGGCGGGACGGGGGTCGGCGGGCGGCAGCGGGGCTTCTTCGCGACCGAAGGGATCGCGGCCGGGACCGCCGTGACGCTCGCGCCAGGCGTCGCGGCGGCGCTCGCGCGGGTCTTCGCGCATGATGCGGACGCGGCCGTCGGGCGTCAGCACCTTGAGGCGGTAGACCTCGCGTCCGTCGCGCTGCATGCGCTCCGCTCGGAGCACCTCGCCCCCGGTCTGGCGCTCGGCGCGAAGCACCGACTCCGGCAGTTCCGAGCGCTCCGGCGCGGCCACCGGGGCCTCGGACGGCGGGCCGGCCTGCGCACGCACACCCGTCGACGCCAGCAAGGCGGCGCTCAGGGCGAACAGGGCGAAGCGGGGGGCACGCATGGGCCAAGGATAGCGAGGTGGGCACCGGACCAGCCAGCGATGTGCGCAGTCTGGTCGTGCGGCGGTGAACCGGCTCTTAAACCGCGCGACGCGGCGCAACGCGGTTCAGGCGCGACGGCGCCGCTCAGAACACCTCGCCGACGCAGCAGCGCAGGGAGCCACCGGCCTTCTCGATCTCGGGCAGCGGCACCGCGTGCAGCGTGAAGCCGGCGTCGCGGAAGGCCCCGCGCTCGGCCTCCGAGAGCGCCGCGACGGCGCGGGCGCCCAGGAACGCGGCCGTGTCGGAGACCGCGATGCCGTTGCCGGCGTAGGCGAGGCGCGCCTCGCGGCCCAACGGGACGGCATGCGGCGCATGGAAGCGCAGCACGGCCTCGACCACCGCCGGGTCGGCGAACCCGTCCGGGCAGGCCACCGCCAGTCGGCCGCCATAGACCTGCAGCAGGACGTTCGTGTGGTACTCGCCCGGCGCGAGGTCGAAGACGAGCGTGGCATCGAGGTCGAAGGCGGCGTGCATGGCCGCCGCGCCTTCCTCGTCGCAGCGCTCCGAGAGGCCGCAGTAGCCGATGTTGCGGGCGCGGTCGATGACCAGCGAGCCGGTGAGCTCGGCGACGCCGCGCTGCCGCGAGAGGTCGATCTCCCGATAACCCAGCGCCCGGACGAAGAAGCCGCGGATGTCGGGCCTCTCCGCCTCGCGCTGGCGGACCGGATGCCGCATGTGGCCGATCACCAGCCGCCCCGGGGCGGTGGCGAAGACGTTGTTGGGGAACACGGCGTCCGGCGTCTCCGGATCGCCAGGGAACGTCACGACCGGCACGTACGCCGACAGCGCCTTGGCCAGCGCGCGGTGCTCGGCCAAGGCCCGCTGCGGATCGATGGTGTCGGCCATCGCCATGTAGGCGTTGTCCTGCGCCGATTCGACGGCGAGGCTCATGCCCTCCGGCGCGACCAGGAACACCGCCTTGGGCACCGCGCGCACCGGGTTGGGCGTGCAATGCGCGGCGAAGGCGAAGAACGTGGACGGATCCCGGGTGATCATGCGGCCTCCCGGCCTTCGGTGAGCGCCAGCGCGCGCTCCAGCAGCTCGGGGCCGGCACCGGGCTTCGGCGCGCCTTCGCTGAGCATCTGCCGGAACGCGCGGCCGCCGGGCTGGGCATGGAACAGGCCCAGGACGTGGCGGGCGATGTGCTTCAGTGCCACGCCCCGCGACCGCTGCGCGTCGACGTAGGGCAGGAACGCCCGCAGCAGCTCGGCGCGGGATCGCGGCGCGGCGCCCTGCAGCGCCACCGCCATCCGGTGCAGGCGATAGGGCTCGTGGTAGGCCGCGCGGCCGATCATCACGCCGTCGACCACCGCGCACTGCGACTCGACCTCGGCCACCTCGCGCAGGCCGCCGTTGACCAGCACGGTGAGCCGGGGGCGCTCGCGCTTGAGGCGGTGCACCCAGTCGTAGCGCAGCGGCGGGATCTCGCGGTTCTCCTTCGGCGACAGGCCCTGCAGCCAGGCCTTTCGCGCGTGCACGACGAAGCGGGTGCAGCCGGTCGCGGCCACCGTGTCGACGAAGGCGAGGAAGACATCGTAGTCCTCCAGCTCGTCGACGCCGAGCCGGCACTTCACCGTCACCGGCACGCGCACCGCGGCCTGCATGGCGGCGATGCACTCGGCGACCAGCGTCGGCTCCTTCATCAGGCAGGCGCCGAAGCGCCCGGCCTGCACGCGGTCCGACGGGCAGCCGACGTTGAGGTTGACCTCGTCGTAGCCCCAGTCGGCGCCGATGCGGCTGGCCTCGGCCAGCAGGGCCGGGTCGCTGCCGCCCAGCTGCAGCGCCACCGGGTGTTCGCTGGCGTCGAAGCCCAGCAGGCGCGGACGGTCGCCGTGGATCACCGCGTTGGCATGCACCATCTCGGTGTACAGCAGGGCCTTCGGCGCCAGCACGCGGTGGAAGGCGCGGCAGTGCGTGTCGGTCCAGTCCATCATCGGGGCGACGGACAGGCGGAGGACATCGGGCGCGAGGTCGGGGACGGCGGTCATACCGCCATTGTCGCCGATGCCCGCCCCGGCCGGCGCCGCTAGACTCCGGCCATGGACTGGCTCGACGCCCTGCCCGAGACCCGCGTGCTGCGCGACCCCGCGCAGACCCGCGACTACACCCACGACGAGTCGCACGTCCGCGGCCCGGCACCGCACGCCGTGGTCAAGCCGCGATGCCGCGAGGCGCTGCGCACGCTGGTGCATCGCGCCGGCGAGGACGGGTTCACCCTCGTCCCGCGCGGCGCCGGCAGCGGCAAGGCCGGCGGCTGCGTGCCGACGCCGGGCAGCGTCGTGGTCGACCTCTCCGACTGGCCCGGCACGATCGCCGTGAACGCAGCCAACCTCACGCTCTCGGCACCGGCCAGCGCCGGGCTCGCGGCGGTCAAGGAGCACGCCGAAGCCGCCGGACTCTGGTACCCGCCCGACCCGAACTCCTGGCCGCTGTGCAGTTTCGGCGGCTCGCTGGCCACCAATGCCGGCGGCCCCAACGCCTGCAAGTACGGCATGACGCGGCGCTGGGTGCTCAGCGTCGAGGCCCTGATGGCCGATGGCGAGGTGCACCGCTTCGGCATCGACTCGGTCAAGCAGAACACCGGCCCGAACCTCGCCCAGCTGCTCGTCGGCAGCGAAGGGATGTTCGGGATGATCCTCGCCGCCACCGTGGCGCTGCTGCCGCGGCCGCGCGAGGCGCTGACCCTGCTGCTGCCCCTGCCCGACCTCGCCGCCCTGCCCGGCCTGCCGGCCCGGCTGTTCGCCGCCGGCCTGCTGCCCTCGGCGCTGGAGTTCTGGGACGACGCCGTGCTGGCCGACCTCCGCGCCCACGGCCCGGACGAGGCGCGTCGCTTGCCCGGCGAGGCCCTGGTGCTGCTGGAGTTCGACGATCCGGGCTGCACGCAGGCCGGCTTCATCGAACCGCTGCTCGAGGCGCTGGGCCCGCTCGCCGCGCATGCCGAACTCGCCACCACCGGCGCCCAGCGCGAGGCCCTGTGGGGCGTGCGGCGGATGACCAGCGTGCACCTCAAGCAGCGCTTCCCCCGCAAGGTCAGCGAGGACGTCGTGGTGCCGCGCGACCGCCTGCCCGAGTTCTTCGCCCGCCTCGCCGCGCTCGACGCGAAGACCGTCAGCTACGGCCACCTCGGCGACGGCAACCTGCACGTCAACCTGCTGCACGCCGGCGAGCTCGCGGCCGATGCGCTCGATGCCGCGCTCGACCCGCTGTTCGCGCTCTGCATCGACCTCGGCGGCACGTTGTCCGGCGAGCACGGCATCGGGCTGGCCAAGCGCGACGCCTTCCTGCGCCATGCCGACCCGTTCGCCATCGACGCGCTGCGCGGCATCAAGCAGGCGCTCGACCCGAAGGGCGTGTTCAACGCCGGCAAGGTGGTCTAGGCCGGCGGCGTCGCGTAGCCCTCGCGCCAGCTCGGGTACGTCGGCGCCCAACCGGTGCCGCGCAGCCGCGCGTTCGACACGCGCTTGCCGGTCACCGGACCGGGCGCCGCGCCGAGCGCCGGCAGGTCCAGCCGGGCGCGCAGGCCGTCGATGACCTCGTGCTCCAGCGCCGGGGCATCGTCGTTGCCGCAGTAGGCGCGGGCGATCCGCGGCCGCTCCAGCAGGTGCAGCAGGGCACCCGCGACATCGTCGACGTGGATGCGGTTGGTCCAGCGCGGCTCGCCGGGGCGCGGCTCGCGGGCGCGGCGCCACATCCGTTCGCGGCCCGGGCCGTAGATGCCCGAGGCCCGGAACGCCGCGGCGTCGGGATGCGGGTCGAGCTCGCGCTCGGCCTCGCGCAGCACCCGGCCGTTGAAGACCGTGGCGTCGACGGCGGTGTCCTCGTCGACGCAGCCGCCGGCGTCCTCCGCGTAGACGGCCGTGCTCGACACGAACAGCACGCGGCCGATCTCGCCGCGATCCAGCAGGCGTCGCAGGCCATCGCGGTACAGCACGCGGTAGGCGTCCTCGCTGCGCTCGTCCGGCGTCGGGCAGTAGACCAGCGCGTCGAGCTGCCTCGGCAGGGCGGCCAGGCCCTCGCCACTGCGCAGGTCGGCGCGCAGCGCACGCACGCCGGGGCCCATCGGCACCTCGCGGCGGCGCAGGGCCAGCACGTCCCAGCCGGCATCGGCGGCGCGGACCGCGAGGCGGCCACCGGTATCGCCGGCGCCGGCGACGAGCAGTAGAGGGCGGGAGTCGGGCATCGGGGCCGTGAATGGAACGGGACCCGGATGCTACCGTTCGCAGCATGACTCCCGCGGCAAACCTCGTCCTCGTCGGCCCGATGGGCGCCGGCAAGACCTCCATCGGCCGACGCCTCGCCGACCGGTTCGGCCTCGCCTTCGTCGACCTCGACCAGGCCATCGAGGCCGCGACGGGCGTTCGCGTCGCCGACATCTTCGAACGCGAGGGCGAAGCCGGATTCCGCGAGCGCGAGGCGCGGCAGCTCGCGCTGGAACTCGCCGTCGACGACCGGCTGGTGGCCACCGGCGGCGGCGCCGTGCTGCGCGAGGCCAACCGCGCGCTGATGCGCCAGCGCGGCTTCGTGCTGCACCTCGCCGTACCGGTCGAGGAGCAGTTGCGCCGGCTGGCGAACGACCGCAGCCGCCCCCTGCTGCAGCGGCCCGACCGCGAAGCCACGCTGCGGGCGATGGCCGAGGCGCGCGCACCGCTCTACGCCGACGTCGCCGACCTGTCCTTCGACACCCGCGGCCTGACGCCGGGGCAGGCCTGCGAGCAGCTCGTCCCGCTGCTCCGGCAGCACTGGACCCACCCGAGGGCGGCCTGATGGCGCTGCGCACCGTCGACGTCGAACTGGGCACCCGCCGCTACCCCATCCACATCGGTCCCGGCCTGCTGGACGATGCCGCACGGCTGGCCGCGCTCGCCCCGGGGCGCCACGTGCTCATCGTGACGGACGCGAACGTCGCGCCGCACTGGCTGGCCCGTGTCGAGGCCGCCTTCGCCGGCAAACAGCGCGCGACCCACGTGCTGCCGCCCGGTGAGCAGGAAAAGACGCTCGAACGCTTTGGCGACCTGATGGGCGCGCTCGCGCGCTTGGGTGCCAGCCGCGATGCCACGCTGGTCGCCCTCGGCGGCGGCGTGGTGGGCGACCTGACCGGCTTCGCCGCGGCCTGCTGGATGCGCGGCGTGCGCTTCGTGCAGCTGCCGACCACCCTGCTGGCGATGGTCGATTCCTCGGTCGGCGGCAAGACCGCCGTCGACCTGCCCGAGGGCAAGAACCTCGTCGGAGCCTTCCACCAGCCGGCGGCCGTCCTCGCCGACACCGCCACGCTGGCCACCCTGCCCGACCGCGAACTGCGCGCCGGTCTGGCCGAGGTCCTCAAGTACGGCGCGCTGGGCGACGCCGCGTTCTTCGAGCGCGTGCACGCCCTTGCCCCGGCCCTGCTGGCCCGCGATCCCGGCGCGCTGGCCGAGGTGATCGCCACCAGCTGCGCGCACAAGGCCGGCATCGTCGCCCGCGACGAAACCGAAACCGGCGAGCGCATGCTGCTCAACCTCGGCCACACCTTCGGTCACGCGATCGAGGCCGTGCAGGGCTTCGGCGGGCTGGTCCACGGCGAGGCGGTGGCCGTCGGCATGGGGCTGGCCGCGCGGCTGTCGGCCGAGCTTGGCCTCGCGCCGGCCGCCGATGCGGACCGGCTCATCACCGCGCTGCGGGCGCTGGACCTCCCCACCGAGGTGCCCGCGGGGCTCGATCCGGACGCCCTGCTCGCGCGCATGCGGCTCGACAAGAAGAACCTCTCCGGCACGCTGCGGCTGGTCCTGTGGCGCGGCATCGGCGCGGCCTTCGTCGCCACCGGCATCGACGAATCGGCCGTGCGCCGGGTGCTGGCGGGCTGAGCTTCCAGCGTCATCGGCAATCCCGTGCCGCGTCCGCGTCAGGGCCGCGCGGAGTCCCTCGCGGTCCAGCCATCCATCAGCGGCTCGCGCGTCAAGCGCTCGGCGAACCACTGCCCTGCCCGTCCCAATGCACTGGCGCGATAGGCGAGGGCGAAGACCGCCTCGGGACGCGGCTGCTGCACGTCCAGTCGAAGCAGGGTGCCCCGCTCGAACTCGGGCGCGGCAAGGAAACGGGGAAGGAAGCCGACGCCCAGGCCGG
>JAJTHD010000047.1 GCA_021297925.1 Lysobacteraceae bacterium | reverse complement strand
TGTTCTCCTCCTCCGTCGCGCAGCTGAACCTCATCGTTGGCACCATCTTCGCCTCGCTGCTCGTCACCGGCAGCCAGACCTGGCTCTACAACGCCGATCGGCTCAGCGAGTTCCCGCTCGGCCTGTTCGGGGTGGCGATCGGCACGGTGATCCTCCCGCACCTCAGTTCGCGCCACGCGGCCGGCGATGCCGAGGGCTACGCCAAGGCGATCGATTGGGGCCTGCGGATGGTCCTGCTCGCCGGCGTCCCGGCGGGCGTCGGCCTGCTGATGCTGGCCGAACCGCTGGCCTCGGCCATGTTCCAGCACGGGGCCTTCACCGCCGACGATGCGCGGATGACCGGCCTCGCGCTGTCGGCCACGGCCATCGCCGTGCCGGCCTTCATGCTGACCAAGGTGCTGCTGCCGGCCTTCTTCGCCCGCCAGGACACGAAGACGCCGATGCGCGCCGCGGTGATCACCGTGTTCATCAACGTCGCGCTGACCGCCGCCATCACCACGCCGCTCTGGCACTACGGCGTGCACGGCGCCCACGCGGGCATTGCCCTCGCCACGGCGCTCGCTGGCGTGGCCAATGCAGCCCTGCTCTGGGTGTGGCTGCACCGGGAGGGCATCTATCGCCGGCAGCCGGGCTGGGCCCGCTACCTCGTGCAGGTGCTGCTGGCGGCCGCCGCGATGGCGGTGGCGCTGTGGGGCTTGCGCGCTTGGCTGGGCGATTTCACCGCGATGCCGCTCTGGCCAAGGGTGGGCTGGGTGCTGGCCTGCGTGGCGGCGGGGGCGGCGGTCTATGCGCTGGCCCTGCTGGCACTCGGCGTGCGTCCCCGGCAGGTATGGGCGCACTGAGTCCCGGTCGCGGCTTCACCGTGCCGTGCCCGCTATACTTCGCGGCTTATGAGCCTGCTGTTCCGTGACATCGGGGGCGCGTCGCCCACCTCCGCCGGCAGCGTGGTCTGCATCGGTGCGTTCGACGGCCTGCATCGGGGTCATCAGGCGCTGATCGGCCGCGCCCGCGCCCGTGCGCGTGAGCTCGGCCTGCCGCTCGTGGTGCTGAGCTTCGAGCCGCTGCCGCGCGAGTTCTTCATGGCGCCCGAGCCGCCGGCACGCCTCATCCTGCCCGCCGCGAAGATCGCCGGCCTGCAATCGCTCGAGGTCGATGTGATCGGCCTCCTGCGCTTCAACCCGACGATGGTCGCCATGGCCGCCGAGGATTTCGTCCGCGCGGTGCTGGTGGCGAAGCTGCACGCCCGCGAGGTGTGGGTGGGGCCCGATTTCCGCTTCGGCCACCGCCGGGGCGGCGATGTCGCGCTGCTGCAGCGGATGGGCGCCGAGCTCGGCTTCGCGACGCACGCGCTCCCGCTGGTCGAGGATGCCGGCGAGCGCGTGTCGAGCACCGCCGTGCGCGCTGCGCTGGCGAATGCCGAACTCGACCGCGCCGCGATTCTGCTGGGCCGGCCCTATGCCATCCCCGGCCGCGTCGTGCGCGGCAAGCAGCTCGGCCGAACGCTGGGCTACCCGACCGCGAACCTGCGCTTCGGCGGCAAGCGCCCGCCGATGCACGGCATCTTCGCCACCTGGGTGCATGGTGTCGGCGACCGGCCGATGGCCAGCGTCTCCAGCCTCGGCACGCGGCCGACGGTGAACGGGAAGGAGCCCCTTCTCGAAGCCCACCTGTTCGACTTCAACGGCGATCTCTACGGCCGGCGCATCAGCGTCGAGTTCGTCGCCAAGCTGCGCGATGAATTGAAGTTCGACGGTCTGCCCGCGTTGATTGAACAGATGGATCGCGATTCCGCAGAAGCCCGCGCGATCCTTGCCGGCCGCGCCAGCGCCGGCCATCCCCAACCCTTGAGCCTGACGACGCCGTGAGCATCGACTACAAGAGCACCATCTCGCTGCCGGACACGGCGTTCCCGATGCGCGGCGACCTGCCGAAGCGCGAGCCCGCCGCGCTGCAGCGCTGGCAGGACGGCCGGCTGTACGACCAGGTGCGCGCGCACGCCGCGGGCCGCCCGCGCTTCGTGCTGCACGACGGCCCGCCCTACGCCAACGGCAACATCCACATCGGCCACGCGGTCAACAAGATCCTGAAGGATCTCGTCGTGAAGTCGAAGCTTCTGGCCGGCTTCGATGCGCCTTACGTGCCGGGCTGGGACTGCCACGGCTTGCCGATCGAACTCGCCGTCGAGAAGAAGTTCGGCAAGGTCGGCGACAAGCTCGACGCTGCCGCTTTCCGTCAGAAGTGCCGCGAGTACGCCGCCGAGCAGATCGCCGGCCAGTCGCGCGATTTCCAGCGCCTCGGTGTGCTGGGCGATTGGGATCATCCCTATCGCACGATGGATTTCCGCTTCGAGGCCGACATGGTCCGCGCGCTGGCGAAGATCGTCGCCCGCGGCCACCTCGTGCGCGGCGCGAAGCCGGTGCACTGGTGCTTCGACTGCGGCTCGGCGCTGGCGGAAGCCGAGATCGAGTACGCCGACAAGACTTCGCCGATGGTCGATGTCGCCTACGACGCGCGCGACCCGAAGGCGTTGGCCGCGAAGTTCGGCGTCGATGCCGGCGACGCCATCGTCGCCGTGCCGATCTGGACCACCACGCCGTGGACGCTGCCGGCCTCGCTGGCGGTGACGCTGGGCGCCGATCTCCCTTACGCGCTGGTCGAAGGCCCGGCCCGCGATGGCAAGCGCGTGCTGCTGGTGCTGGCCGAGGCGCTGGTCGAGAAGGCGCTGGCGCGCTACGGCGTGGCCGAAGCCAAGGTGCTCGGTCGCACCGAGGGCCGCGCGCTCGAGGGCCTCGTGCTCGCGCACCCGTTCTACGACCGCGAGATCCCGCTGATCCTCGGTGACCACGTCACCGCCGACGACGGCACCGGTGCGGTGCACACCGCGCCCGGCCACGGCCAGGAAGACTTCGCGGTCGGCAAGCTCTACGGGCTCACCGACCGTTACACCGCCGCGCAGATCAATCCCGTCGACGGCAAGGGCCTGTACCTGCCGGGCACGCCGCCGATCCCGACGCCGGACGGCGAGGTCGCAATCGCCGGAGCGCATTTGTGGAAGGCGAACGACGTCATCGTCGCGGCGCTGGGTGCCCGCGGCGTGCTGCTGTCCTCGGGCAAGCTGCACCACAGCTACCCGCACTGCTGGCGCCACAAGACGCCGGTGGCCTTCCGCGCCACGCCGCAGTGGTTCATCTCGATGACGCAGGCGAATCTGCGCGCCGACGCGCTGGCCGCCATCAAGGGCGTGCAGTGGTTCCCGGACTGGGGCGAGGCGCGCATCAGCGCCATGGTCGACGGCCGCCCGGACTGGTGCATCTCGCGCCAGCGCACCTGGGGCGTGCCGATCGCGCTGTTCACCCACCGCATCACCGGCGAGATCCACCCGCGCACGGCCGAGCTGATGGCCGCCGTGGCCGCGAAGATCGAGCAGGGCGGGGTGGACGCGTGGTTCGCGCTCGACGCCGCCGAACTGCTGGGCGCCGAGGCCGCCGACTACGAGAAGGTCACCGACATCCTCGACGTCTGGTTCGATTCCGGCGTCACCCACGAGGCCGTGCTCGCCGCGCGCGCCGACGAGGGCTTGGGCAAGCCCGCCGATCTCTACCTCGAAGGCTCCGACCAGCATCGCGGCTGGTTCCAGAGCTCGCTGCTCACCGGTGTGGCGATCGACGGGGCAGCGCCCTACCGGCAAGTGCTGACGCACGGCTTCACCGTCGATGCGCAGGGCCGGAAGATGTCGAAGTCGATCGGCAACGTGGTCGAACCGCAGAAGGTCATCGACCAGATGGGTGCCGACGTGCTGCGCCTGTGGGTGGCCAGTACCGACTACCGCAACGAGATGTCCGTTTCCGACGACATCCTGAAGCGCACCGCCGACGCCTACCGCCGCATCCGCAACACCGCGCGCTTCCTGCTCGGCAACCTCGCGGGCTTCGACCCGGCCACCCACCTGCTGCCGAACGGCGAACTGCTGTGGCTGGACGCGCAGGCCGTGGCCCGCGCCGGCGAGGTGCAGGCCGAGATCACGTCGGCCTACGCCCGCTA
>JAJTHD010000001.1 GCA_021297925.1 Lysobacteraceae bacterium | reverse complement strand
TGTGGGGGATCATGATCGCGTTCCACGAGCTCGGGAACGTCAAGCAGGCGACGATGGCGCAGGTCGCGCCGCACATCTCCGAAGCCCTGATCGCCACCGCGATCGGCCTGTTCGCCGCCATCCCGGCGGTGTGGGCCTACAACCGCTTCTCCTCCCGCGTCGAGCGCCTGACCACGCGCTATGAGGCCTTCGCCGAGGACTTCAGCTCGATCCTCGCCCGGCAGGGCACCAGCGACGAATCCTGACCCCGCGCCACCCCCTGATCCGTTGGAGGCGCCATGGCCGCGTTCACCCACCGCCACAAGAAGCGCAAGCTCAAGGCCGAGATCAACGTCGTGCCCTACATCGACGTGATGCTCGTGCTGCTGGTGATCTTCATGATCACCGCGTCCGTGATGAACCTCGGCGTCGAAGTCAGCCTGCCGCAGTCCAATGCGCGGCCGGTCGAGCAGGCGCAGGACCCGGTGATCGTCTCGGTCTCGGCCGGCGGCCAGTACACGCTGAAGCTCGGCGAGGGCCCGCATGAGCCGGTCACCGCCGAGGAACTCGACGCGAAGATGCGTGCCTTCGTTGCGCAGAACCCGAAGCTGCCGGTTTTCGTCGCCGCCGACGGCGCGCTGCCCTACCAACAGGTCATGGACACCATGTCCCTGCTGCAGGGTGCGGGTGTCACCCGTGCCGCGCTGATGAGCGAGCCGAGGGCGCAGGAGCGCTGATGCGCGAGCGTCCGCAAGACACCGGCGTCGCGGTCGGGCTGTCGGTCGGCATCCACGCCGCCGTCCTCCTGCTGCTCTACGTCGGCTGGCGCTTCTCTTCGCCGCCCGAAGCGCTGTCCGTCGCCGGCGCACCGATCGAGGTCGAACTCGTGAGCGCTGCGCCCGTTTCGCGCGACCGCCCGGCGCCGCGACCGGCGGCCCCACCGCCGGCCGCCCCGGTGCCGCAGGAGGAGGCCGCCCCGCCCCCGCAGCCGCGTCCCGAACCCAACCCGCAGGACGCGATGGTCGAGCCCCAGCCCGCCCCCCAGACGCCGCAGTCCGTCCCTGACGTCCGCGAGCAGGAGCGCGCCTCGCGCGACGTCGTGTCGCCGGAACCCCCGGCCCGTCGCGAGCAAGAGGAGCGCCGCCGGCAAGAGCAGGTCGACCTGACTGAGCGCGAGCGCCAGCAGCGTCCCGAGGAGCGCCAGCGCCTCTCCGCCCAACAACTGGAGCGCCTGAAGCAGCTCGCTGATCTGCAGCGCCAGCGCGCGCAGGTCAGCGACCAGTCGCGGATGGACCAGCAGCGCCTCGAGCAGCTCCGCGACCTGCAGCAGCGCCAGCCGCCCAGCCCCGAGCCGCCGGCCGCGGCCAGCACCGCGCCCGCCACGGCGATGGCGGGCAACAACGGCGTAGACGAAAGTTTGCGTGGTGCTTACATCTTTGCTCTGACAAAGGCCATTGAGCAGAACTGGATCCGGCCGGAAACCATTCCGCCGGGTACTCCGTGCACCGTCCGTGTCATACAGATCCCGGGTGGGCAGGTTCTGACTGCGGAAGTCGTCCAGCCCTGCAGCTTCGATGCGATCGGCCAGCGCTCCTTGGAGGCGGCGGTCAAGCGCGCCGAGCCCTTGCCGTACGCAGGTTTCGAATCGGTGTTCAACCGTGAACTCCGATTGAACTTCAAGGCTCCCGAGGACTGATCTCGGAGTCGCGCCCCACTTCTCCGCCGCTACACTGCGGCCTCCCGACGCCCCGAGGCACCGGACACCGACCATGCTGCGATCCTTCGCTTCGCTCCTCCTGCTCGCCCTTGCCCTGCTGGCGCTGCCCTTCCAGTCCCGCGCCCAGGCGCTGGAGATCGACATCGTCGGCGGCAACGCCGCGGCCCTGCCGATCACTGTCGTGCCCATGCCCTACCTCGGCACGAACGTGGCCCCGGACACCGACGTGGCCGCGGTGATCGCCGCGAACCTGAACCGTTCCGGGCAGTTCCGCACCCTTCCTGACGCCAACATCATCGAAAAGCCGATCCGCGGCAGCGAGATCCAGTTCCCGACTTGGCGGGTGCTGAAGCAGGACTTCATCGTCGTTGGCCGCGTGCTGGACGCCCCGGACGGCGGCTACCGCGTCGAGTACGAGCTGTTCAGCGTCGCCAAGCAGGAGCGCCTGCTGGGCCTCGCGATGACCGGCCGCGTCCGCGGCATGCGCGACATCGCCCACCAGATCTCCGACCAGATCTACGAGAAGATCCTCGGGGTCCGCGGCGCCTTCTGGACCCGCATCGCCTACGTGACCTCGAAGGGCGCCGGTACGAACCTCCAGTACGCGCTGATGGTCGCCGATGCCGACGGCTTCAACCCGCAGACCGTCGTCCGCTCGCGCGAGCCCCTGCTGTCCCCGGCCTGGTCGCCGGACGGGCGCCGGCTGGCCTACGTCAGCTTCGAGCGCGGCAATTCGACGATCTACATCCAGGAGCTCACGACGGGTGCCCGCGAGGTCGTGGCCAGCTTCCGCGGCATCAATGGCGCGCCGAGCTTCAGCCCGGACGGCACCCGGCTCGCGCTGACCCTGTCGCGCACTGGCAACCCCGAGATCTACGTGATGGACTTGGCCACCAAGGCCCTGACCCAGATCACGCGCCATTTCTCGATCGATACCGAGGCGGTCTGGACCCCCGATGGCCAGAGCCTGGTCTTCACGTCCGACCGCGCCGGCCGGCCGCAGCTGTACCAGGTCCCGGCCACGGGCGGGGAGCCTGCCCGTCTCACGTTCGAGGGAGATTACAACGCCAAGGCGTCGGTCGCTTTCGATGGTAAAAAAATCGCTATGGCGCAGGGCAACCGGAACGTTTATCGTATTGCGGTGCTGGACCGTTCGCGGGCCGCGCCCGTCTGGCAGACCCTGTCGCCGGGCAACCTCGACGAATCGCCCAGCTTCGCGCCCAACGCCAGCATGCTCCTGTACGCCACGAAAGAGGGCGGCCGGGGCGTGCTGTATGCGGTCTCGGCCGACGCCCGGGTGCGCCAACGCTTGGTTTTGACCGACGGTGATGTCCGGGAGCCCGCCTGGTCGCCGTACCGGCAACGATAATCAGGACGGGCCCGCCACACCGCCGTTTTCTTGCTGCTTTCCGATTCCACACACCACGAGGTTAGATCCATGAACAACGCCACCCGCCTTGCGCTGGTCGCCGCCTGCGCCGTCGCCCTGGCCGCCTGCTCGAAGAAGGTCAAGGAAGAAGCTCCGGCCCCGGTCGCCGCCACCCCGACGCAGACCGCCCCGGTCGACGACGGCAAGTACGGTCCGGAAGACCTGGACACGGACGCCTGCCTGAAGCAGCGCACGGTCTACTTCGACTTTGACCAGGACGCCGTCAAGCCGGAGTTCCAGGCGATCATGGCCTGCCACGCCAAGTACCTGCAGGACCGTCCGGAAGCCCGCATCACGCTGGAAGGCAATGCCGACGAGCGCGGTTCGCGTGAGTACAACCTCGGCCTCGGCGAGCGCCGTGGCAACGCCGTCTCGGGCGCCCTGCAGGCCGCCGGTGGTTCGGCTGGCCAGCTGACGGTCGTCTCGTACGGCGAAGAGCGTCCGACCTGCACCGAGTCCGCCGAGGGCTGCTGGTCGAAGAACCGCCGCGTCGAGATCGTCTACACCGCGCGCTAAGCGATGACGGTCCTGCGCAGCACCCAGCTCGCGATCGCAGCGGCGGCCCTCGTGGCCGCCGCTTGCGCTTCGGCGCAGCGTGCCAGCCTCGCCGAGCGGGTCGAGCGCCTCGAGGCGCAGGCCGCGTCGCAGAACAACGCGCAGGCGAACATCGAACAGCTCAACCGCTTCAACGCCCTGCAGCAGGAAGTCGCCTCGCTGCGAGGTCTCGTCGAACAGCTGCAGAACGAGAACGCCCAGCTGAAGCAGGCGTCCCGCGAGCAGTACGTCGACCTCGATTCCCGGGTGGCGCGCCTCGAGGGCGCT
>JAJTHD010000195.1 GCA_021297925.1 Lysobacteraceae bacterium | reverse complement strand
GACGGAGATCGGTCGCCAGCCTTGGCTGGTGCAGGGCGTGCTGACGACGGCGGAGGCCGCCAGTTCGGTGCCCGGGCCGATGATCGCGCTCACCTTGGCCGGCTACCTCGCCACCTACGCGGTCCTGCTGGTCGCCTACATCAGCGTGGTCTTCTACATGGCCCGCAAGGCCGGGCTGCGCAAGGAAACGCCCAACGCGGATGGCCCGGGACTCGTGCCGTTCGCGGACGACGCGTCCCACCTCGCGGCGAAGGGGGCCTGAGATGGTGATGATCCCCGACCTCGCGACGCCCGCGGGCTGGCTGCCGGTCGCCTTCACCGTGGTGATGGGCCTCGCGATGCTGGCCTACGTGGTCCTCGACGGCTACGACCTCGGCGTCGGCGTGCTGATGCGCCGCGCCAGCGACGAGGACAAAGACCGGATGGTCGCCTCGATCGGGCCGTTCTGGGACGCCAACGAGACCTGGCTGGTGCTCGGCGTCGGCATCCTGCTGGTGGCCTTCCCGATGGCGCACGGGGCCATCCTCACGGCGCTGTACCTGCCGGTGGCCGTGATGCTGCTCGGCCTCACCCTCCGCGGCGTGGCCTTCGATTTCCGCGTCAAGGCGAAGGCCGAGCACAAGGCCGCGTGGAACCGGGCCTTCTACGCCGGATCGCTGATCGCCACGCTCGCCCAAGGCTACATGCTCGGGCAGCTGGTGATGGGCTTCGAGCACAGCGTGGGGGCGGTGGCCTTCGGTGCGCTGATCGGCGTCTGCCTGGTCGCCGGCTACGCGCTGCTCGGGGCCGGATGGCTGATCATCAAGTCCGACGGGGCGCTGCAGCAGCAGGCCGTGCGCTGGGCGCGAGGCAGCCTGTGGCTGACGGCGCTGGGGGTGGCCGCGGTCTCGATGGCCACCCCGATGCTGTCGGAGCGGATCTTCGACAAATGGTTCGCCTTGCCGTGGATCGTCATGCTCGCGCCGGTGCCGATCGCCACCGCGGTGCTGTTCTTCGTCGTGGACCGCAGCCTGCGCCGCCTGCCGACCCGGCTGGCCGACGGCAACGAGTACGGCGCCTGGGTGCCCTTCGCCGGGGCCATCGGCATCTTCCTGCTGGCCTTCTACGGCTTGGCGTACAGCCTGTTCCCCTACCTCGTGGTCGACCGCATCACCATCTGGCAGGCGGCCTCGTCGCCGGAGTCGCTGATGATCATCTTCGTCGGTGCCTGTGTCGTGCTGCCGGTGATCATCGGCTACACGGCGTTCGCCTACCGCGTGTTCCGCGGCAAGGCGCAGCCCCTCGACTACACCTGAACGTCCAGCCCGTATCCTTACGCCACCTTCCACGGATCCATCGCCATGCGCCGACTGCTGCTGCCCGCCCTGCTGCTCACCCTGACCGCCTGCCAGGCCGGCGACGAGGCCGCCGCGCCGCCGGTGGCGGCTCCGACCGAAGCGGCGGCGGTCGCCGCGGTGCCGGACGCGCCCGCACCGGCCGCCGAGGCGCACGCCCATGCCCACGCCGGACTGATGGCGCATGAGCCGTGGAGCCGGCCGCTCGCCCCGGGGGCCACCGTCGCGGCCGGCTACGCGGTGCTGATGAACCACACCGATGCCGCCGACACGCTGGTCTCGGCGCGCGCGGACGGCGTCGGCCGCGTCGAGGTGCATTCCATGGCCGAGGTCGACGGCGTGATGCAGATGCGCCCCATCGAGGGCGGCCTGCCGGTGCCCGCGCAGGGCATCGCCCAACTCGTGCCGGGCGGCAACCACCTGATGTTCTTCGACGTGGCGCGGACCTGGGCGGAAGGCGAGACCGTGCCGGTGACGCTGGTGTTCGCCAGCGGCGCCGAAGTGGTGGTCGAGTTCGCGATCCGCAACGAAGGGCCGGGCGGCATGGCGGACCACGGCGACCACGCCCACCACGAGGGCCACGAAGGCCATTGAGGCCCTGAAGAAAGGCGGCCCGGCGTGAGCCGGGCCGCAGGCCGCCGGCACGAGGAGGGCCGGCGGAAACCGTCGTCGCGATGCGACCGCGGCGTGGGCCGGGAAGTTCCCGGCCCGCGCCCATGGAATCACCAGATGGTGATGCGGTCCTTGCGCACCATCGGGTCGCCGTCCTTGCAGCCGAAGGCCGCCGCGAAGGCCGGCAGGTTGCTCGGGGCGCCATTGGCGCGGAAGCGGGCCGGCGCGTGCGCATCGGTGACGAGGCGGACGTTGAGTTCCTGGTCGGTGTAGTGGCGACGCCACACCGTCGCCCAGTTCAGGAAGAAGCGCTGGTCGCGGCTCAGGCCGTCGACCATCGGGTCCGGGGCGCCGCCCTCGGCCAGCTTCAGCGCGTCGAAGGCCACGGTCAGGCCGCCGAGGTCGGCGATGTTCTCGCCCAGCGTCAGGTTGCCGTTGACGTTCTTGCCGGCCAGGGCCTCGTAGGCGTCGAACTGCTCGACCAGCATCGTGGTCTTGCCCTTGAAGCCCTCGGCGTCCTTGGGCTGCCACCAGTTGGCGAAGCTGCCCTTGGCGTCGAATCGCGATCCCTGGTCGTCGTAGCCGTGGATCATCTCGTGGCCGATGACGGCGCCGATGCCGCCGTAGTTCAGCGCGGGATCCGCCTTCGGGTCGAAGAACGGCGGCTGCAGGATCGCGGCCGGGAACACGATCTCGTTCATCAGCGGGTTGTAGTAGGCGTTCACCGTCTGCGGCGACATGCCCCATTCCGTGCGGTCCTTCGGCTTGCCGATCTTCGCCATCTCGAAGTCGTGGTTGAACTTCGCCGCCGCGATGATGTTGCCGACGTAGCTGTCGCGCGAGGTGGACAGGCCCGACCAATCACGCCACTTGTCCGGGTAACCGATCTTCGGCGTGAAGCTGGCCCACTTCTCCAGCGCCTTGGCGCGGGTTTCGGGGGTCATCCATTCCAAGGCTTCGAGGCGGGCCTTGAGCGCGGTGGAGAGGTTGGCCACCAGCGTTTCCATCGCCGCCTTGCTCTCGGCCGGGAAGGCGACTTCCACGTACAGCTTGCCGAGCGCTTCGCCCGCGGTGCCGTTGATGGTGTCGAGCACGCGTTTCCAGCGGTCCTTCTGCTGCTTCTGGCCGCGCAGGGTCTGGCCGTAGAACGCGAAGTTCTGGTCCGCGAAGGCCTTCGACAGGAAGGGGGCGAGGCCGTCCACCGTGTGGAAGCGGAAGTAGGCACGCCAGTCCTCGATCGGCACCGAGGCGAACAGGCCGTTCAGGGCCTTGAAGAAGTCCGGGTTCGACAGCGAGAACTGCGCCGGTCGGGCGATGCCGTTGGCGTCGAAGTAAGCGCCCCAATCGAAGGCCGGCGTGATGGCGTTCGCGGCGTCGATGGCCACCGGGTTGTAGTACTTGGAGACGTCGCGCGAGAGCTCCTCGCTGGAGTAGCTGACCTTGGCCAGCGCGGTCTCGATGGCCAGCACCTTGGCGGCCTGGGCCTTCGCCGTGGCCTCGTCGGCGCCGGCCAGCGCCAGCGTCGCGGCGATGTGCGCCTGGTAAGCCTCGCGCTCGGCCTTGTGGGCGTCGCCCCCGTAATAGCTCTTGTCGGGCAGGCCGAGGCCGCCCGGCGCCGCGTAGGCGATCACTTGGCTGCTGTCCTTGAAGTCGGACTCCCCGCCCAGTCCGAACAACACCATCCTGCCTTCCGAGGCTTCCTGGTTCAGGTAGGCCGGCAGGTCGGCGACGGTCTTCAGCCCGGCGATGCGGTCGAGCAGCGGCTGCACCGGCGCGAGGCCGGCGGCTTCGATGGCGGCCTCGTCCATGCCGGTGGCCCAGAGGTCGCCGATCAGCTTGTGCGCGCCGGTCGCGTTCGGCTCGGCGGCGGCCGCCGCGGCGATCTGCTTCTGCGTCGCGAGCGAGCGTTCGGCCAGCATTTCGAAGCTGCCCCAGGTCGTGCGGTCGGCCGGCACCGGGTTGGCGGCCAGCCAGGTGCCGTTGGCGTGGGCGTTGAGGTCTTGGCAGGCCGGTGTTGCGTCGTCGAGGTCGGTCTTCGCGAACGCCGGCAGAGGCGGCAGCGCGGCGGTGTCGATGACCAGCGGCGCCGGGGTCGCGGGAGCGGCCGGGGTGGCGGCGGCCGGCGCCTCGGCGGGCTTGCCGCAGGCCGTCAG
>JAJTHD010000020.1 GCA_021297925.1 Lysobacteraceae bacterium | reverse complement strand
AATTTCTCTTTAGGACGAACCACATGATTAATCGGAATCGTTTGCAACTTTCAAAGATCGCGCTCTGTGTGGCGATTGCAGTTGGCAGCGTGTCGGTCTATGCGCAGAACACCACGTCCGCGTTGGCGGGTCGTATTACCGCGGTTGACGGTAAGTCAGTCGCAGGCGCGCAGGTGCGCATCCTCCATGTGGAGTCGGGCTCGGTGACGAACACGACGACTGACGCCGATGGACGTTACTCGGCGCGCGGGCTTCGTACAGGTGGTCCGTACACCATTACCATCACCAAGGATGGTAAGACTGAAACGCGGACCAATGTGTTCCTGACACTTGCGGAGACCGCTACGCTGGACGCCAAGCTGGGAGAGCCAAAAGCGAAAGTTGAGAGCATTGAAGTTGCCGCGACCGCGATGTCGGATGCATTCAGCAAGTCCGCAATGGGAGCCGGTACCAACATCGGCCGCGCCGAGCTGGAGGGCTTTGGGTCCATCAACCGTAACCTGCAAGACTACGCGCGTAACGATCCGCGCCTATCGCAGACCGACAAAGAGCGCGGTGAAATTTCGCTCGGCGGTCAAAACAGCCGATACAACTCCGTGACCGTGGATGGCGTCAACATCAGCGACACATTTGGTCTTGAGGCAAACAACCTGCCGACACTGAAGCAGCCGATTTCGATAGACGCGATTCAGTCGGTGCAAGTCAACGTTTCTAACTACGACGTGACCCAGAAGGCATACACGGGCGTCAACATCAATGCAGTCACGAAGTCCGGTACCAACGATTTCCGCGGCAGCGTATATAAGGTTTACCGCGACGACAAGTACGTCAACAACCAAAACTACAACCGTCAAACAGGGGTGTGGACGCCACGCTCGCCTTTCCAGGAAGACACGATTGGTATCACGTTCGGCGGCCCGATTATCAAGGATAAGTTGTTTTTCTTTGCGGCATACGAAGAACTCACCTCGACCCGTGGCGCGCCAGCCTTCGGCCCGATCGGCAGTGGCTTGGTCAACGTGGGTATTCAGCCCTCGGCCATCACCGGTGCCCAACAGATTGCCCAGTCGGTTTATCGCACAGATATTGGCAGTGTAGACATCGCTGCTGCCCCGCTGTCTGTGAAAGACTTGACCGTAAAGCTCGACTGGAACATCAGCGACAGCCATCGCGCGAACGTTCGCTACAACAAGACGGAACAATTTGAGCCAATCTACGTGGCCATCAACTCGACCTCGTTGGGAATGTCGTCGAACCAGCGCTCAGAAGTGAAAACCATCGAGTCAAGCGTTGCGCAAGTATTTTCAGACTGGTCTGACAAGTTTTCGACCGAGCTAAAGGTTTCAAAGCGAGATTCTGCGTTGAATCACTCCGTCCCTTCGCGGTTGCCACAGGTGACTCTGACTTTTCCTGGGGCGTTGCCGACAGGTGCTGTTGCGCAAGCTGGCAACCGCTCATTGGTGTTTGGTACCGAACGTAGCCGCCAGTTCAATGCGCTTGACACGAAGACTTGGGATGCGTATGCAGGCGGTACCCTGTTTCTGAAAGAGCATGAAGTCAAGTTTGGTGCGGACTACGCCAACAACGAGGTGTACAACGCATTCCTGCAGGATGTGTTTGGGCAGTACACGTTTACCTGTACCAACAGCAGCGCGACCTACACGTATAGCTTTGGTGCGATCAACTGCGCGACTGCAACCGCAGATCAGGTTCAGGCCGCAGTGTTGGAGAATTTCCGCATCGGTCGTCCGTCGTTGTATCAGGTGCAGGTCCCGGCGCCGGGTCGCTCGCTTAACGATGGTGTGGCAGTCTGGAAACTCGCCAACATCGGCGCATTTGTTCAGGATACGTGGAGTTTCAACAAGAATCTAACGCTCATGTTCGGTGTTCGCCTTGATGCGCCGAGGGTGGCCGACAAGCCGCTTTACAACGCGGCCGCAGCGGCACCACTGATCGCGGGTTCCGGCACCACACGTAATTCCGGTGGTTTCGGTCTGGACAACAGCGTCACGATCAATGGTGAAAACCTAGTTCAGCCGCGCTTTGGCTTTAATTACACTTTTGATAGCAAGCGGCCGATGCAATTACGTGGTGGTGCGGGCCTGTTCCAGGGGGCCGCAGCAAACGTCTGGCTCTCAAACGCATACTCAAATACGGGTATTGCCACGCGGTTCATCGGTTGCGGCGGCAGCTTCACTGCCTGTCCGACGACGGGTGGCTTGTTCAGTATGAATCCTGATGCGCAGCCGCTTGTCTCGGCAAACCCGCCGGCGACCGGCGTTGACTTCATTCAGAACGGTTTGGGACAGCCGTCGGTGTGGAAAGCCAATATCGCTTTTGAACACCAGCTCCCTTGGTGGGGCATCGTAGCGAGCGCTGAATGGCTGTACACCAAGACCAACACAGGCATCTACTATCAGCATCTGAATTTGGGTGCGCCAACGCGTACCGGACCTGATGGTCGCCAGATGTACTGGACAGCGCAGGCTTATGACCCAGCCTGTTGGACGGGTGTGGGTGGCACGATCACAACTGGTGCTTGTACGGGCTTCCGTAACCGCTCGTTAAGTAACCCAAACTTCGCAAACGTACTTCTGGCCTCCGAAACAAAAAAGGGCGGCGGCAATCAAGCAACGTTAGCGTTGAGCCGTCCGATGATGAAAGGCTGGAGCTGGTCGTTGGCATATACCTACACTACCTCGAAAGAAGTCAATCCGTTGACCTCGTCGGTATCGAACTCGAACTGGCTAAACAATACGGTGTTCAACATCAACGAAAACGTTGCGTCGAACTCCAATTACCTCATTAAGGATCGTGTCAATGGTTCGCTTATGTGGGAACGCGCGTTCTTTGGTAAGTACAAAACTCGCGTGGGCGTTTTTGCGGAAGGTCGTCGCGGCAAGCCATACAGCTGGGTGTTCAGCAACGACGCCAACGGCGACGGCGTCAGCGGTAACGACCTGTTGTACATCCCCAAGGGTCCGGGTTCTGGTGAAGTCGCGTTTGCTGGCGCGACGCCCGCAGAGCGAGCAGCAACTGAAAGTGCGTTCTGGGCAATTGTCGATACTACTGGCATCAAGACCCGCGGAGGTGTGGTATCTCGCAACGATACCTTCAACCCATGGACCAACACAGTGGATGCGCGGATCACACAAGAGTTGCCTGGTTTTGTGAAGGAACACAAGTCAGTCATCAGCCTCGATATCTTCAACGTTGGCAATCTCCTGAATAAAAAGTGGGGACAGGTCAACGAGATTGCGTTCCCATCGACTCGCAATTTCGTGAACTACGTTGGAATCGACCCACAAGGCCGCTACGTTTATGCGCTGCGTAGCGCGGGGGTAACTGAATTGCAAACGCGCCAAGTTCGCCTCGAATCGCAGTGGCAGATGCAAGTTACCTTCCGCTACGAGTTCTAATCTT
>JAJTHD010000006.1 GCA_021297925.1 Lysobacteraceae bacterium | reverse complement strand
GCACCGCTTCGGTGCCCGCCAGCTTCTCGAGGCGCTTCATGCGGCTCTGCGCCTGCTTGGCCTTGCTCGCCTTGGCCTTGAAGCGGTCGATGAAGGCCTGCAGGTGGGCGCGCTCGGCCTGCTCCTTCTCGTGCGCGATCTGCTGCAGGCGAAGATGCTCGGCGCGCTGGCGCTCGAAGGCGGTGTAGCCGCCGACGTAGGTCTTGGCCTTGCCCTCGTGCAGGTGCAGCGTGTGGGTGCAGAGGCCGTCGAGGAACTCGCGGTCGTGCGAGATCACCAGCAGGGTGCCGGGGTAGCTGCGCAGCCACTCCTCGAGCCAGAGCACGGCGTCGAGGTCGAGGTGGTTGGTGGGCTCGTCGAGCAACAGCAGGTCGGAGGGCGTCATCAGCGCCCGCGCGACGTTCAGGCGCACGCGCCAGCCGCCGGAGAACTCGCCTACCGGCGTGTCGTGCGTGTGCGAGGGGAAACCGAGGCCGTGCAGCAGCTTGGCCGCGCGCGAGGGCGCGTCGTAGCCGTTGAGCTCGGCCAGCAGGGTGTGCGCCTCGGCGACCTTCTCGTAGTCCTCGGCGGCCATGGCCTCGGCCTCCATGCGGATGGCCGCGTGGACGGCCTCGTCCCCGGAGAGCACGAAGTCGAGCGCCGGGTCCGGCAGGGCCGGGGTCTCCTGCGCCACCGAGGCCATGCGCAGCTTGTTCGGCCGGTCGATGTCGCCCTTGTCGGGCTCGATCTCGCCCCGCACGGCGGCGAACAGGCTGGACTTGCCGCAGCCGTTGCGGCCGATGACGCCGACCCGCCATCCGGCGTGCAGGGTCAGGTCGACGTCGGAAAAAAGCAGGCGGGGCCCTCGGCGGAGGGCCAGATTCTTGAAGGCGAGCATGCCAGGCAGTCTACCGGAGGGACCGCCCGACCTCCGAGCCATCACACGACATGCACGCTTGGCATGTATCCCTCACGGGCCGTTTCTCTTTTTTTAACGCCAACACCCGGAGCCCACGCATGACCCGCCCTGCCCTTCTCGCCCTGTCGATCGCGGCCGCCCTGGCCGCGCCGGCCCCCAGCTTCGCCCAGTCGTCGGGCGCTCCCGCCCAGACGCCGGAAGCCGAGGACGACACCCAGACCCTCGACGCCATCGTGGTCACCGGCACGCGCGTGTCGGGCCGTTCCCGCAACGATACGCCGGCGCCCGTCGACAGCATCCCGGTGGCCCAGCTGGAGCGCACCGGCTCGCCGGAACTGAACCAGGCGCTGGCCGTCTCCCTGCCCTCCTTCAACTTCCCGCGGCCCGGACTCGCCGACGGCACGGACACCATCCGCCCGGCGACCCTTCGCGGCCTGGCGCCCGACCAGACCCTCGTGCTGGTGAACAGCAAGCGCCGCCACGCCGCGGCCCTGGTGAACGTCAACGGTACGGTGGGCCGCGGCTCCTCGGCCGTCGACCTGAACACCATCCCGACCGCGGCGGTCCGCAGCGTCGAAGTGCTCCGCGACGGCGCGTCCGCGCAGTACGGCTCCGACGCCATCGCCGGCGTCATCAACGTGCTGCTGCGCGAGGCGAACGAGGGCGGCGGCATCACCGTCAGCCACGGCCGCCGCGACACGAGCTACACGGTCCCCGTGACCCCCTTCGACATCATCCGCGCCCCGACCTCGGCCGGCGGCGTGGGCGGCACCACCACCGGCGCCCCGGCGACGCCGACCTGGGCGCAGCCGACGTCGATCACCCGCGACGTGACCGACGGCGAGACGACCACGATCTCCGGCTGGAAGGGCCTGTCGCTGGCCGGGCACGGCTTCCTGACCGTCAGCTTCGAGCACAAGGACCAGGCGCGCACCGAACGCGACGGCTACGACAACCGCCAGCAGTACGCCCTGGTGAGTGGGGCTTACGACCCGCGCGAAGCCACCATCGACCGCTTCAATGCCTGGTACGGCGAGCCGGAACTGAAGCAGACCACCCTGTTCGCCAACGCCGGCCTCGACCTGTCGGAGGACGTCAAGCTCTACGGCTGGGCCAGCTGGCAGGACCGCCAGGCGCGCTCAGCGGGCTTCTTCCGCTCGCCTCGTGATGCCCGCAACGTCATCGAGATCTACCCGAACGGCTTCCTGCCGATCATCGCGCCCGACGTGACCGACCAGAGCGTGGCCGGTGGCATCACCTGGCGCTGGGGCGAATGGGACATGGACGGCTCGCTCACCTGGGGCAAGAACGCCATGGACTTCACCATCGAGAACACGCTGAACCGCTCGATCGGCCCGTCCAGCCAGACCGTGTTCCGCGCCGGCGGCTACGACTACGCGCAGACGGTCTTCAACGTCGGCGGCACGCGCGCCTTCGCCAGCGAGGCCTTCGCCTCCGACCTGTACGTGGCCGCGGGCCTCGAGGCCCGCCGCGAGACCTACCGGATCTTCGCGGGCGAGCCGGCGTCCTACATCAACGGCGGCGTGCTGCTTGGCGGCGCGCCGACGGCCTCGGGCGCGCAGGTGTTCCCGGGCTTCCGCCCGGTCAATGCCACCGACCGTTCGCGCGATGCGATCGGCCTGTACATCGATGTCGAGGCCAACG
The DNA here is from genome assembly GCA_021297925.1 of Lysobacteraceae bacterium. Taxonomy (GTDB): domain Bacteria; phylum Pseudomonadota; class Gammaproteobacteria; order Xanthomonadales; family Xanthomonadaceae; genus Silanimonas. Next base: position 1,559 of record JAJTHD010000006.1, on the reverse strand, counting down.
TGACCGACCAGTGGCTGGCCTCCGCGGCCGTGCGCGCCGAGGACTACTCCGACTTCGGCAGCAACGTCACCGGCAAGCTGACCAGCCGCTACGACTTCAGCGAGGCCTTCGCGCTGCGCGGCTCGCTGCAGAACGGCTTCCGCGCCCCCTCGCCGCAGCAGCAGTTCTTCACGGCCACCTCGACCAACTTCATCAACGGCGTGCCTTTCGACATCACCACCTTCCCGGTGGCCGACCCGGTGGCCCGCGCGCTGGGCGCCCGCCCGCTGGAGGCCGAGGAATCGACCAACCTCAGCCTCGGTGCGGTGTTCACCTTCAGCGAGATGACGTTGACGGTCGATGCCTATGCCATCGACATCGACAACCGCATCGTGCTGTCGGAGAACCTCACGCAGGCGAGCGTGCGCAACTTCCTGACCTCGCAGGGCTTCATCGGCATCGGCGGCGGCCGCTTCTTCATCAACGGCGTCGACACCGAGACCCGCGGCGTGGACGTGGTGTTCACCGCCCCGTTCGAAACCGAATCCGCGGGCCGCTTCGACCTGACGCTCACCGGCAACTACAACGAGACCAAGGTGACGCGCACGCCGACCACGGCCCCCGTCGCCTCCATCGACCCGACGATCCGCCTGTTCGACCGCATCAACGTGCTGACCTTCGAGAAGGGCACGCCGAAGGACAAGTTCTCCGCCAACCTGAACTGGTCGCTGGACCGCTGGGGCGCGACGCTGCGCGCCACGCGCTACGGCAAGGTGCTGACGCCGGGCACGGTGGCGGCCTTGGACTTCGTGCTGTCGCCGAAGGTGCTGGTGGACCTCGAGGGCCGCGTGAAGCTGTTCGACCGCACCGAGCTGGCGATCGGCGCGGAGAACCTGACCGACGAGTACCCGGACGCCTTCCCGGTGGCGCTGCCGGCCAACGGGTCGATCGCCCGGACGCTCAACAGCACCGGCAACACGCCGTTCTCGAACTACTCGCCTTTCGGACGCTCGGGCCGCTTCGTCTACGCCCGCCTGAGCTACGACTTCTGAGCCCCGTGGGCGCCGGCCCGGCCGGCGCCTGCTTCAGCCGAACAGATCGCCCTGCGCCGCCTCCGGCGCGGGGCGTTTCTTTTCGCGCGCCGGCATGGTGTAGGGCGTCGAGGCATCGAGCCGTGGCCGCACCTGCTTCATCCGGCTGCCGTGCTTCTGCAGCACCGCCCGGGCACCGTCGCGCATGCCGGGCTGGTCGCGCCACCACGCCGTCAACCGGGCCTTGGCCTCGCGGGCAGCCTGCTCGTGGTCGCGGATCGGTTCGGGATAATCACGGCCGAGCACCACGCCGTGCTTCGCGAGCTGCGCCGGCGGCAGTTGCCAAGGCAGGTGGACCCATGGGGCCGGCAGGGCCGCGAGTTCGGGCACCCAGCGCCGCACGAAGCGGCCGTCCGGGTCCTGGTCGAGGCCCTGCTTCACCGGGTTGTAGATGCGCGGGATGTTGATGCCGGTCACGCCGCTCTGCATCTGCACCTGCGGCCAGTGGATGCCGGGCTCGTAGTCGGTGAACTGCCGCGCGAGGTGCAG
>JAJTHD010000233.1 GCA_021297925.1 Lysobacteraceae bacterium | reverse complement strand
GGTCACCGATTGGAAGGGCCAGCCCTTCGACCCGGCCAAGGGCCCGGCCGCGCACCCGAACGCCCGTTTCACCGTCTCGGCCAAGCAGTGTCCCTCGTACTCGCCGAAGGCCGAGGACCCGCAGGGCGTGCCGATCAGCGCCATCGTCTTCGGCGGCCGTCGCGCCTCCCTGGTGCCCCTGGTGTTCGAGGCCCGCGACTGGGCCCACGGCGTGCTGGTCGGTGCCGGCATGGCGTCCGAGACCACCGCCGCCGCCACCGGCGCGGTGGGCGTGGTGCGCCGCGACTCGATGGCGATGAAGCCCTTCTGCGGCTACAACTTCGCCGACTACTTCAGCCACTGGCTCAGCTTCGGCGCGAAAGCCGACAAGCTCCCGAAGGTCTTCCACGTCAACTGGTTCCGCAAGGGCAGCGACGGCAAGTTCCTGTGGCCGGGCTTCGGCGACAACCTGCGCGTGCTGGAGTGGATGCTCAAGCGCTGCGAGGGCAAGGCCGGCGCCGTCGACACCCCGGTGGGCCTGTTCCCGAAGCGCGAGGACATCAACCTCGAAGGCCTCCGCTTGAGCGACGAGGCCCGCGACGTGCTGTTCGGCTACGACCGCGACGGCTGGGAGGCCGAGATGGCCTCGATCGGCGAGTACCTCGCCGAGTTCGGCCCGCGCCTGCCGGCGGCTCTTGAAGCCGAGCGCCAGCGCGTGGCCGCGGCGCTCGAGGCCGAGGCGAAGAAGGCCGCAGCGTGAAGCGTCGTCGCGAGCCGCGCCGCTGAGCGGGGCGTTTCGCGGAAAGCGAGGCATGGATGCCGAGCGCCCGAGTCGGGGCAGGAGTGCCCCGACCGAGGGAGAAGCGAATGCCCCGATCGGCAGGCAGGCTCGCTAGCCTAAGGCGATGAAAGCCTTCTTCTGCCCGACCTTCGAGCTGCCGCTGCCGGAAGGCCACGCCTTCCCGATGGCCAAGTACCGCCGCCTGTACGAGCGCGTCCGCGATCACGCCGAGCGATGGGGCGTGACACTGCACGAGCCCGTGTCCGCCAGTGATGAGGCGCTTCGGCGCGTCCATTGCCCCGATTACATCGAGCGTGTCCGCCGCGGCACGCTGAGCACCCAAGAGCAACGCCGCATCGGCTTCCCTTGGTCGGAAGCGATGGCGAAGCGCGCACGCCGCACCGTTGGTGGCACGATCGCGGCGCTGGAGGCCGCACTGCGCGGCGACGGCGTCGCGGTGAACCTCGCCGGTGGCACGCACCACGCGGCCTACGACCGCGGCGGCGGCTACTGCATTTTCAACGACGCCGTGGTGGCCGCGCGGCATGTGCAGGCCGAGGGTCTCGCCCGGCGCGTGCTCATCGTCGACCTCGACGTGCACCACGGCAACGGCACCGCCGAACTGGTGGCCGGCGACGACGCGATCTTCGCCTTCTCGATGCATGACGCAAAGAACTACCCGGCGATCAAGCCGGCCTCCGATCTCGACGTGCCCCTGCCGCCCGGGACGGATGACGCGCGCTACCTCGATCTGCTCGCGGCCCACCTGCCGCGCGCCATCGACGCCGCGCGCCCCGGGGCGGTGGTCTACCTCGCGGGGGCCGATCCCTTCGTCGGCGATCGGCTTGGCCAGCTCGCCCTGACCAAGGCGGGCTTGGCGCAGCGGGATCGCTTCGTGCTCGAGGCCTGCCGTCGCCACGGCCTGCCGCTCTCGGTCGCGATGGCGGGCGGGTATGCGCCGGGCGTCGAGGACATCGTCGACATCCATGCCACGACCGTGTGCTTGGCAGCCCGCGCCGCGTGTGATGCGATGGCCGCATGCATGCCATCGCCGTCCGCGAGCGCCTGAGCCCCGCCGTCCGCCTCGCGGGGGCATGGGGCCTGCTGGCCTTGGCCGGAATGATCGATCCCGCGTCGGCATTGCCGGTCTCGGACCGTCGCCCCGTCGACCCCACCGGCGAGCTGCGCCTTCGGATGGACGCCGGCCGGCTGGTCGCGAGGCCGGGAACCGAAGCGGCCATCGCCGTGGAGGCCGACCTGCCGCCCGGCATGGCGCTGCGGTGGCGCGAAGTGCGCGGTGGCTGGGCGCTCGTCGTCGACGACCGCGAGCGCCTCCTGCCGCGCGAGGCGAGGGTCAACCTGACGGTTCCACCGGGTCTCCGTCTTCGGATCGACGCGGGGGATGCCGGCGTCGATCTCGAGGGCGTGGGCGGTGCCGGGCTCGTTGTCCGGGCCGGCCGCTCGCCCGTGCGGATCGCCTCGGCCAACAGCGGCCCGATCACGGCCGAAACGACGGGCGGCGACCTGCGGTTCGAGCTCGAGCGGCCCGGTCGCATCCGGGCCGCGACCCTCGGAGGCGGCATGGACATGCGGGCGACCGTTCTCGTCGAGGCGGACGTGCGCCTCGAGACCCTGTCCGGGGGCATCTCGCTCCGCGTCCCCGTGGGCGGGCCCGCCACGATCCGCCCGCGCCTTGCCCGGGGCCTCTTGACCCTACCGGAGGCGGCGACGGCCACCCCCGACGGGCGGGTGCGGCTGGGCGAGGGGGCCGGACGGGTCGATATCGGGAGCCTCGCGGGCGATGCCGCCCTGATCGAGGACGCGGGGTTGGTGCCCCCGCCATCCCCGCCACCCCCGCCGCCACCGCCTGCAGGCACGACGCCGGCACCCGTCGCGGGCGCCCCCGCCCCCCCGGGCGGCTGAGCGCCGGAGAGGCCCAAAGGGAGGGGCAAGCCTTTGACCATCTTTTGTGAAGCTTTCAACCGCAACGGCGCGAGTCGTTCAGGACTCATTTGCACTCGGTGAACATTGCGTTATGCTCGGAGGGCTCGCGGTCCGGCCCATCCCGGCTCCGTCGGCGTCCACCGGACCCTCGAGTCCATCAGATCGTTGGAGAGAAGTTAATGTCGAACATCAAGCAGCTGTCTGGCGCGATCCGCTTCGCGCTCTTCGCTGGTGCTGCGACGGTGCTGGCCGCCCCGGCCTTCGCCCAGGACCAGCAGGCGTCGGAAGAAGAGGCCAAGACCCTCGACCGCGTCGAAGTCACCGGTTCGCTGATCCGCAGCGCCGACATCGAGACCACGCAGCCGGTGCAGGTGATCACCCGCGCCGAGATCGCGAAGACCGGTCTCAACAACGTCTACGAGGTGCTCAACAACATCACCTCGTCCGACGGTACGGGCCTGAGCACGGTCACCACGCAGACCAACGGTAGCGACGGCTCGCAGCAGATCTCGCTGCGCGGCCTCGGCGCCGACCGCACCCTGATCCTCGTCGACGGCAAGCGCTGGGCTTCGGACATCGACGGCACCGTCGACCTGTCGACCATCCCGCTCGCCATCATCGAGCGCATCGACGTCCTGAAGGACGGCGCCTCGGCGATCTACGGCTCGGACGCCATCGCCGGCGTGGTCAACATCATCACCCGCAAGGACTACGACGGCGCCCAGGCCGGTGCCTACTTCGGCCAGACGACGAAGGGCGACGGCACTCGCACGGCCTTCGACGCCACGATCGGCGCCGCCGGCGAGCGTTCGTCGGCCGTCATCTCGGCCAGCTACTCGGACCAGGACCCGATCTTCGCGCGTGACCGCACGATCTCGCAGCAGCCGGAACCCGGCTGCGACGTGCTGCTCGCCACCCGTCCGACCGATCCGTTCGCCGGCTTCTGCGGCTCGGGCTTCAACGAGTGGGGCAACTTCTCCGTGCCGGGCCTCGGCGCCCGCTCGCTGAACCCGACCGCCAACCTGGCCGACGGCATCACGCCCGCCGACTTCATCGCCTTCAACAACACGCTGCGCTACAACTTCGCGCCGGTGAACTACCTGCAGCAGCCGGCGAAGCGCAGCAACCTGTTCGCCTATGGCCGCTTCGACATCACCGACAACCTGTCGGCCTTCGTGCGCACCAGCTACACCAAGCGCACCTCGGTCCAGCAGCTGGCGGAAGTGCCGCTGACCATCAATACCAACGGCGCCAATGGTCCGCAGTGGGCCTTCCCGGCGGCTTCGAACAGCATCTACAACCCGTTCGGCGTGCAGATCAACTCGATCGGCTTCCGCATGTCGCCGCTGGGTCCGCGTCGTCCGTCCTATGACTACGACATCTTCACCGTCCAGACCGGGCTCGAGGGCAACTTCGAGATCGGCGACCGCTTCTTCAACTGGGAGCTGACCGCCGCCCGCAACGACGGCCAGTACGACCGTCGCGGCACCGGCTACGTCAACCTGTTCAACCTTCGCAACGCGCTGGGCCCGTCGGGCTACGACGTGGCCAGCGGCCAGCTGTTCTGCGGCACGTCCTTCGCCACCCGCATCCAGGGCTGCGTGCCGTTCAACATCTTCGGCGGTCCGACGCTGGGCCTCGGCGCGCCGATCCCGGGCGCCCCGGCCGGCCGCGTGATCACGGCCGCCGACGTCGCCGCGATGCTGAACTACGTCGGTTACGTGCAGGTCGCCACGCAGGGCAACACCTCGCGCAACTACACCGGCCTGCTGACCGGTGACCTCGTCGAACTGCCGGGCGGCATGTCGGGCTTCGCCGTGGGCTTCGAGTACCGCAACGACTCCGTCTTCAGCCAGCCGGACACGCTGGTCACCTCGGGCGGTTCGTCGGACAACTTCTCGGAGTCCACCCAGGGCAGCATTGAGGTCAAGGAACTCTTCGCCGAGTTCGTGCTCCCGCTGCTCAGCGACGTCGCCTTCGCGAAGGAGCTCGAGCTGTCGTTCGCCGCCCGCAAGTCGGACTACTCGTCGTCGGGCCGCGTCGGCACCGCGACGATCCAGAACGACCCGGGTTCGCCGCTCACCCGCAAGCTGGGCGTCCGCTGGAAGCCGCTCGAGCAGCTTCTGGTTCGCGCGTCTTACGGCGAGACCTTCCGCGCCCCGTCGGCGTTCGACCTGTACCGCGGTGCAGGCGAGAGCTTCCCGGGCACGACCGATCTCTGCCGTACGAGCACTTGGGCGAGCCAGTCGCCGGCCATCCAGGCCAACTGCATCGCGGCCGGCGTCCCGGCCGGTGGTTCGCCGCAGCCCAACTCGCAGATCCGCGCGCTGGTCGGCGGCAACCCGAACCTGAGGCCCGAAAGCGGTGAGAACTTCACCGCCGGTCTGGTGTGGAGCCCCGAGTTCGTCGACGGTCTGGACATCGCCCTCGACTACTGGCGCATCCGCCTGACTGACGCCATTGCCGGCGTCAGCTCGAACAACACCATCCAGCGCTGCTACAACCCGACGGCGATCGGCTTCGATCCGGCCTTCTACTGCCCGCGCGTCCAGCGCGTGCCGGGCGGCCAGATCTCGGCCGTGCTGCAGACCTCGCTGAACCTGTCGTCCACCGACACGGCCGGCGTGGACTTGGGTATCCGCTACCGCCACGATCTCGGTGACTGGGGTTCGATCCGCACCGCGTTCGACACGACCTACATCCGCAAGGCCGAGTTCATCTCGATCGCCGGTGCGCCGGTGGGCGATTCGACGGGCTTCTACGACGGTTCGCCGAACTGGGAGTGGCGCTACAACCTGACGACTGACTGGACCAAGGGCGACTGGACGGTCACTTGGACGGCCCGCGCGGTTGATCGCCTCGAGGACGTCGACAACTTCGTTGGTGGCGACGGTGGTTGCGGCGGCAACATCCTGAATTGCGCGGCCGCCCTGAACGGCCCGCTCACTCCGAACTACCTCGGCTTCACCACGTACCACGACGTCAGCGCCAGCTGGCGCGCGCCGTGGGACGCGACGGTCCAGGTCGGTGCCCGCAACCTCTTCGGCAAGGAGCCGCCGCAGACGCTGACCAGCTTCGCGCACGGTTTCGACGCGGCGTATGACCTGCCGGGTGGCGCGTTCTGGTTCGCCTCGTACCGTCAGGATTTCTGATCGGTCGAACGACCCGTAGTGATGAACGACCGCGGCCCTTCGGGGCCGCGGTTTTTTTTGTGCCTGCGAAAGCGACGGTCCTGTGCGGTCATCGGCCACGGCGACGCCCGCGGCCTCGGAAAGCCACGAGGTCGTGGCCACGGCGCCACACGTTTGGTCGTTTGCGGCGCAGGCGCGAGTATCGCCACCGCCCTGCCGGCCGTGACGGGGGACGTTCGGCTTCGGAATCGCCGGTCAGCCGACGCGGCGGATGAGGCTCAGTAAGGGCCTCAGAGGTCCTGCTGGTAGCGGACGTAGGGGACGCGGCCCTCGCTACGCTCCAGGCCGTCCTGGCCCTTGGTGCGCGGACGCAGAGGGTTCTCGCCGGTGCTCATCAGGTTCTGGGCGCCGACCGTGAGGCGGCCGGACCAGGGGGTGCGCCACGTGAGGCCGAGACCGAAGGTCTCGTAGGCCTCGGCTTTGCCGGGCACGCGCACCACGCGGCCGACGACTTCGCCGCCCAGTGCGCCGACGCCGCCGCCGACGCTGAGCGTCTGGCTGTTCCAGCGCGGGGCCATCAGGCCGGGCAGGGCACTGTCGGCCGGAAGCAGGCGGGCACGGGCAACGCTGCCGCCCACGCGCACCCAGCCCTGCTCGCCGATGCGGAGTTCGCCGACGATGCCGAGGTCGTTCTGTTCGACCGCCAAGCCGGCGAGACCCGCGGCGGGGGCCAGTTCCGGCATCAGCAGCGCCGCCGACGTCCCGGGGAACAGGGCATCAAGGGCCTGCCGCTGCTGGCGACCGAAGGCGGTCCACTCAGTACGGCCCAGCGAGACCGTGCCCTGTGCGGAGAGCGAGTTCGAAGCGAGTGGTGCCGGTCGCCCCAGTTCGGCGACGAGGCAATCGTCGGCGACACCCTGGAAGGCGCCCCGGACATTGCCGCAGAGCAGGCCGAACTTCGGCTCGCTGCCCGCACCCACCGCGACCGACAGGCCGCCGGAGCGGCGGGTCCAGCGAGCGCCCAGCGTCGGCCGCGGCGCGAGGTCGCCCAGGGTGGCGGTGTCGATCCAGAGGACCGCTTCCAGCTTGCCGCTGCTGCTGTTCCAGACCGGCATCGGGAGCGACGCGGCGGCGTCCGCTGTACGCGCAGCCAGTCCTGCGCCCGGAAGGGCGAGGCTCAGGGCCAAGGCGAGGGCGGAAAGGCGGGACATGGTTGGTCGGATCGGCCGGACGGGCGAAAGTTCCAGACGAGGTAGCCTATCACTTTACGCACTGTTAACCAATGCCATGGGCCGGCGCGAGGTCGGGTCGGCGGTGTCGCGCCCGGGGCTCATCCAACCCGCGGCGACCCGTTACTGCAGTCCCGGCGCGACGTCCGCCGCCGGCGGTCCGTCGAACAGCCTGGCGATCGCGGCCCGCTCCAGCCGGTAGGTTCGGCCGCAGAACTCGCAATGAATCTCGGCATGGCCGTCCTGCGCAGCGGCCAAAGCCTCGTCGCGACCGAGGCCCACCAGCATGCCTTCGACCCGCGCCGTGGAGCAGGAGCAGCCGAATCCGAGCGGCTGCTCCGACAGCAGCCGGACGCCGTCTTCGTGGAAAAGGCGCCAGAGCAGGTCGTGGCCGGGCGTGGCGAGCAGTTCGGCGGGGCCGAGCGTGCCGAAGAGGGCCTGCACGCGCTCCCAGTCCCCGGTGGCGCCGTTCTCGCCCGGCAGCACCTGGAGCATCAGGCCCGCCGCGTGACGGTGGTCGGCGGCGAGCAGCAGGGCGGTCGGGAGCTGTTCCGACTGGCGGAAGTAACCGACGAGGGCGCCGTCAAGGGTGTCGGCATCGAGGCCGACCAGGCCCTGGTAGCGTTGGACCTCGCGCTGGCCGGGCGGGCGGGTTTCGATGGTGATCGCGAGCATGGCGCCGTCGCCGGCGTCGCGGGGGCCGAAGCCCACGGGGAGGTCGTCGTCGGCCCTGGCGATCCCGCGGACTGTTCCGGCCGACGTGCATTCGGCAAACAGCGTCCTCAGCCCTGTGGTGCCGCGGAGTTGGAGGCTCAACCGCCCGTCGACCTTGAGATGCCCGCAGAACAGCGCGGCGGCGGCGACCGCCTCCCCGAGCAGACGCTCCGCCGGGGGCGGCGCCGGCGCGCGCGCGCGGATTTCGGACCATGCCGCGTCGAGGCGGACATGCACGCCCCGCACGGCGGTGCGGTCGATCAGGAAGCGGGTCAGGGTGTCGGTCGTGGCCATGGCGGCGTGGACAGCGCGCGGCGGTGGCGCCACGCTGTCGCGATGAACGGGAGGGGGCGAATGGTACAGCGAGGCGGTCGTCGGCGCGGCTTCCGCGGCTGGTGGTGGAAGCTCCCGCTGGCGGTCTTGGCCCTCACGGTGGTGCAGGTTCTCGCGCTGCGCTGGATCGATCCGCCGATCAGCGCCTTCATGCTGGCGCGTCAGGTCGAGGCCTGGACGTCCGGCGAGGCCGG
>JAJTHD010000016.1 GCA_021297925.1 Lysobacteraceae bacterium | reverse complement strand
GACCACCCAGATGTACTTCGCCGGCGAGCCGCTCAATGCCGTCGACCACGCCCTGAACGCGCTCGACGAGGCCGAACGCGCGCAACTGGTCGTCGCCTTCGGCGCCGGGGCCGACGTGCCGACCGGCCGCTTCGAGATCCGTCTGGATCGCGCCTGAGGAAACGGCCCGGCTTCAAGGGCCACCCGCCGGCAGCCGACCGCGCCCGGCGCCGCGACGACCTCCACGGCGAGCGGACCGACAGGCGTTCGCGCGGGTGCGGGACGGCGGCCCGATGCGCGATACACCTGCCTGTGTCACGGCGATATCCGAGCGGCGTATCGGAGGAACGCCGATGTGACGGTGTGACGGAAGGCGTAACCCTGAGCAGCCGTCGCTGCCCAGGAGCGTTCCGAGCCGCAGCTCATCGCGCCGGCGCGAGGCCGTCGTGCGCGCGCCGGCGGCTGCGGCTGCGTGAGTCCTCGCCGGCCACGAAGCTGAGTCCAAGGTTGAGTCGAAGGACCGAGGGCGAAAACTGGAAGACGCCACGATGCGGCCAGGGTCCTGGGGGCGGCGCTCGGCCCGCTGTGGGGAAGCGGCGTGAATGGCCAGGGATGGTGACGCAGCGGGTCCGCGTCACGCCGAAATCCTCGTTGCGGGCGTTCGGTCCTCGTCCAAACCGGCGCTTGCAGGGCCGCCGCCTACCCGCCAGACGCTTCGAAAAGGGCGTTTGAACTTCCTATACCCGGTTCGCGCGGTTCCTGATCCGATTTCCGACAGCGGCGTCAATCCGGCCCGTCAGCTATGACGCGTTCCGCAAGACGGCATGGGAACTGGTCGGTCGAGAGGTCAACAAGACGGCGTGGATACAGGAGCTTTACGACGCGGCCTGCAGAAGAATCTACCCTCGAGCCCTCTGACCTCGGGATTGCTCGCTGCTGGTTGCGAGACGCCGCGGGCGACGCGCTGCATGCAGTGCTGTGCGCGGCGGGTTTCAATTTGCGATGTTTGCTGCGGGCGATGGCGTGCGGCGCGATCCGCTCGATCCGCGCAATCTTCTTCGCGCCCTTTGGCGCGGCCAAAGGGGGGACGGTCTTGGCGCACCGGCGCCATGGCGGGGCTGGATCGAGGCCTCGGGCGACATGATCGTGCTGTGGGGTCGCTCATTCGGTCTGGGTCAAGCTCAAACGCTCTGGATGACGGCGCCTAGTTGATCGAATCGGGATTTTGCAGGGGCGACGAATGAGGGCGGCGCGCAAGCGTGCAGTTGCGCGACTTGGGGATCTGGTTCGACTGGAACCGCTGGCCCGTCCGCCGGCAAGGGGGGGCGATGGCCCTGGCGGTGTGCTGGAACTCGAGACCCCACAGGCGGCGCAGGCCGAGACATTCGTTCGCGGGCTGCCCCTTGTGCCAGCGGGGCTCGTTCGCTGCACGACCCACGCGTTGTTACCTCCTGGACTGCCTGCCTGGCGGTTTGCGCAGCAAGAGCCACCAATTGACGTATTGTAGCAAGCGGTCTAATATTTCTCTATGCGCCCCAAACTGTTCGATCCCGACGCCGTCATCGCCAGTGCGCTGCCCCTGTTTTGGCGGCAGGGCTACGAAGGAACGCACATGCCCGAACTCTTGGGCGCGATGGGGCTTGGCAAGGCGAGCTTCTACAACGCTTTCGCCTCCAAACATGCGGTGTTCCTTAACGTCCTCGACCGCTATCTCAGCGCGGTCGATCACGTCCTGGCCAGAGCCCTTGAGGGCGTGAAGCATCGGGACGAAGCGGCTGCCAGGCTGCTCGAGGCGATCTTGGACGTAGCACGCGATCAAGAAGGAAGAACGGTCGGTTGGCGCGGCTGCCTGATCGGCAACACGGCCCTCGAGATGGGGGCGCAAGACGAAACCGTGCGCGAACGCCTCAACCAGGGCGTACGCCTGCTGCGGCGACACTTCGCTAAGGCGCTTAGGCTCGCCGACGGCGACGGACGCGTCCTGCCGGATGGTGCCGTGTCCGCGCTTTCATTGCATGCCGTCGCCGGTATCCAGGGCATCCTGGTGCTGGCAAAGGCCGGGCTGCCCGAGGAGGAGGTCACGGCAGCGAAGCAGGCGCTCTTGTTCACGCTTCAAGCCTCCCCACAGATCTGAACACTGGGTGAGGTGATTGCGAGCGCTTAGCCTCGCCCAGTTTTGTACCAAGCGCTCCATAAAGGAACAGCAGCCATGAAGATGCTCAACGCCTCGATCCACAGCACCCTCGACTACGTCACGGTAGTCGTCTTTGCTTCTGCGCCAACGCTACTCGATTTCTCGGGCGCACCCGCCGTGCTGGCCTACCTGCTCGCAGCTGTTCACTTGGCAATGACCGTCCTGACCGACATGCCATTTGGCCTCGTGAAGATCATCCCCATGCGCTTGCACGCTTTGGTGGAAATGCTCGTCGGTCCCACGCTGATTGCTGCAGCCCTGTTGGCTCCATCGTTGGTCATGGGAGCCAAGGGGTTCTTCGTCGCGAGCGGTGTCGCGATTTGCGCCGTGTGGTTTCTCAGCGACTACGCGTCGGCGACAAAGTCCGCCTGAACGGTGGCGCTGCGTGATTGGCTCGCAGATGCGTTTATTGACCCAGCGTCTTTGCACCTGAATGTTCAAGCTGCGTAGCGAATGGACGGATGAGCGAATTAGCGCTGCACGCGTCGTCGCGATCGCTGTATCGCACGCAGGTGTTTTGTCGCCGTCGAGCGCAACTCGACGGCATTGCGCGGCGGTATGTCTTGATGCACCGACCGCTTGAGGTCGCCGTTGAGGTACTCGTCCGGGTTCAGTTCGGGCGAGTACGGTGGCAGGAAGAACACTTCGATCTGCTCGGATCGCTCGTCCAGCCACGCACGCACCTTCTTCGCCTTGTGGACGTTGAGGTTGTCCAGGATGAGGAACACCTTTCGCCCAGCTGGGTCGGCTCGCGCCGACTGACGAGGAAGGCGGGGTCGACCGCCAGCGCCGGGGTGCGTCGCCCCCCCCCTGCGCATGGCGAACTTCTGGCGTAATCTCAGATCCCGGCGTTCCCCTGTCGAGAACCGTCATGTATCGGCATTCGTCCCGCATCCACCCGGCGCTGGTCGTGCTCCTGGCCCTTGCCGGGCTCGTCGGACACGCGTCGGGTCAGCCGGCCCCGTCGCCCTTCGCGCCCCTCGGTTCGTCTCCGGTGCCCCCGGAAAACCCCCAGACCCAGGCCAAGGTCGACCTCGGCTTCGCGCTGTTCTGGGACGAGCAGCTCTCGCGCACCGGCACCGTGGCCTGCGGCAGCTGCCACATGCCGCGCGCCGGCGGGTCCGACCCCCGTCTGCCGGCGGGCGTCGCGAACAGCCGCCATCCGGGCCCCGACAATGTTTTCGGCACGGCGGACGACTCGATCGGCACCGCCGGCGTGCCCCGGCACGACGCCGACGGCCGCTATCTCGCCAGCCCGATCTTCGGCCTGCGTCCGCAAGTGGGCACCCGGCAGGCGATCTCGAGCATCAATGCCGGCTTCGTGGGCAACCTGAACTGGGACGGGCGCGCCGGCAATGTGTTCCGCGACCCGGACACCGGGCAGGTGATCATCCAGCCGCCCATTCCCAACGCGCCGAACGTGCCGGCGGGCGCCCTCGAGCACCAGGCCCTCGACCCCCTCGTGAACACGCAGGAGATGGCCCACGAGGGTGGCACCCTGGCCGACATGGCGGCGCGCGTCGCCGCGGCGGTTCCGCTCGCCTTGGCGCGCAACATCCCGGCCGACGTGGCCGGCCGGCTCGGCCAGCGCCGCTATCCGGCGCTGTTCGAGGCCGCCTTCGGCAGCCCCGGCGTCGGCCCGGCACGGATCGGGATGGCGCTCGCCGCCTACCAGCGCACCCTGGTGTCCAACCAGACGCCGCACGACCTGAACCTCGGCGGCCAGACCAACGCCATGACCCCGGCCGAAATCGAGGGTCGGAACGTCTTCGTGCAGGCCCGCTGCTCGTCCTGCCACGCCGGTGCGCTGCTCAGCACCGGCGGGTTCATGTACCTCGGAGTGCGCCCCCGATCCGCCGACCCGGGGCGGTTCACGGCCTCCAACCTCGAAGACGATCGAGGTCGCATGCGGGTGCCGGGGTTGCGCAACGTCGAGTTGAGCGCGCCCTACATGGCGGACGGCCGGCTGGCCACGCTCGAGGATGTGGTCGCGTTCTACAACCGTGGCGGCGATTTCAACTCGCCCAACAAGGACCCGCGCATCGTGCCGCTGGGACTGAGCGCACAGCAGCAGGCGGCCATCGTGACCTTCCTGCGCCGCTCGCTGACCGACCCGCGCGTGCGCGACGAGACCGGCCCCTTCGCGCGGCCCGAGCTCTTCGCGGGATCGGCGCGCGTGCCGCAGCCGGCGAGCGCCGGCACCGCCGGCGGCAGCGGGGTGGTGCCGCGCCTGGTCGCCATCGAACCGCCGCTGGCCGGTGGAAGCGATTTCACCATCGGGCTGGAGGGTGGTGCCGCCGGTGCGGTCGCGACCGCCCGGCTCGCGCTGGCCGACCCGCAGGCGCTGTCCGGCAGCGCGCTGCAGGATGTCCCGTTCACCCTCGATTCGGCCGGCAACGGATCGATCAACGTCCCGCTGCCGGGTGATGCCGCGCTCGCCGACGTGTCGCTGTACCTGCGCGTGTTCGTGGCCGACCCCGGCGCCAGCGGCGGCGTGGCGTCGAGCAACAGCGTGGTGTTCCGCCTCGAGGGCATCAGCACTGCACCGCGTCAGGCGCAGGCGATCACCTTCGCCAACCCGGGCGCGCAAAGCTTCGGGACGACGCCGACGATCACGGCGACGTCGGATTCCGGCCTCGCGGTCGGCTTCAGTTCCGGCACCGCCGGCGTATGCACGATCACCGCCAGCGGCACCTTGACCTTCGTCGCCGCGGGCACCTGCACCATCCACGCCGACCAGGCCGGCAATGCCAGCTTCAGCCCCGCGCCCACGGTGTCGCAGAGCTTCGCGGTGAATGCGGTGGTGCCCGGCGCCCCGGCGATCGGCACGGCCGCGGCCGGCAACGCGCAAGCCACGGTGGCGTTCACGGCGCCCGCTTCCAACGGCGGGTCGTCGATCACGGGCTATACGGTCACCTCGAGCCCGGGTGGCCTGACGGGCACCGGGACGGGGAGCCCGATCACGGTCATGGGCCTGACGAACGGAACGACCTACACCTTCACCGTGAGGGCCACGAACAGCGCAGGCACGAGCGCCGCATCCGCGGCGAGCAACGCCGTGACGCCCTCCGTGCCGACAGCGGCCCCCGTGCTGCGGAGGGATCGTGCGGTCATTCGCGAGAACAGTCCCGCGACGGAGATCAGCGTCCTTTCGAACGACGGCATCGCCCCGGCGCTGGCGGCTTCGGGCGTGCTGTCGATCGTGACCGCGCCCGCGCGCGGTACGGCGTCGGTCGTCACGCGAGGAACGGCCAGCGTGCTGGACGACGCCATTCGATACACGCCTGCAGCCAACACCGCCGGTCCGGATTCGCTGGCCTACCGGGTTTGCTTCGGCGGCGTGGCGCCTTGCGCGGACAGCCACCTGGGCATCGAAGTGCGGCCCTTGGGCGCCAGCGCGCTGGAGTTCGATGCACCGTCGGATCGCGGCTTCCGCGACCAGACGCTGGAGGGGCTTCGCGCCCTGTCGGCCGCGCGCTTCGATGCGCACGGTCTGGTGGTGCCGTTCATCGCCGATATCACCATGGGGGATCCGTCCGATGCGGATGCGCCGTGGGGCGCCGGTCGCACGGCGACCGTGCTTCGCACTTTGGCGGCGGGGACGGCAGCGCGCGATTGGCGCGTGCTCGTGGATGCCCGAGGCACCACGGGCGGCGATGTCGACCTGTACGTGGGCGTGGACAGCAACGGCAACGGCATCGCGGACGCGCCGGAACTGGCCTGCAGTTCGGCGATGTCCGGCATGGAGCGTTGCGATCTGGCCGCGACCGCGCCCGCAAACGGCAGCGTGCGCTATTGGGTGCTGGCGTACTCGTCGCTTGCCGGGCAATCGGCCCGTCTCGAGGTGTTCGAGACCGCCCTGGACGGGATGTCGGCCAGTCGGACGCTGGTCGCGACGGCCCCCGGCGCGCTCGCGGCGGGGGAGTCCTTCCCGGTGCGCCTGGCCTGGAACGACGCCACCTTTTTGCCCGGCCAAAGCCGTGGCGGCTGGCTGCAGGTGCGTGCCGAGGAAGGCACGAGTTTGGGCTGGGTGCCTGTGCGCATTAACCGCACAGCGGGAGAGCCCGGCGCCTTCGCGTTGGAGAGCGGCGTGGAGCACGTGCTTGCGCTCGATGCGGGTGCGGCACATGAGCGTCTGTACATCGACGTTCCGCCCGGGGCGACGCAGCTGGCAGTGGCGACGACCAGCGCGTCGAACGTTGACTTGTATCTCGCGCGGGTGGATACGCCAGCGGCAAGTGCTGCGACGCCGACCATCGCGGTCGCGCCTGCCCGTAATCAGGCGGTGGCGAGCGCGGTCACGGGGAGTGGAAACGAAAGCCTTGCGGTCAGCAACCCGGCGGCCGGTCGCTGGTACGTGACACCCGTGAACCCGTCGACCGGTGCAGCCACACTCACCGTGCGCGCCACGGTCACCGCCGTGGCGCCGGTGGTGCGCTCCGGCGGTTACTTCAATCCCCAGCGCTCGGGCAGCGGGCTGTTCCTGTATCCCGCTGGCAACGAGTGGGCGGGGCTCTGGTACACCTACCTGCAGGACGGCACGCCCACGTGGCATTACCTGCAAGCCGCGGCCCCCGGCGCGAACGGGCTGTGGCGCGGCGTCATCTACCGCAGTGCGTGGAACGGCGGCGGCAATCGCCTGACCATGGTGGGTGTCGCCACGATCACGCCTTCAGCGACCGATGCCTTCACCTTCAGCTACACGGTGGATGGCGAAACCGGCAGCGAGGCATACAGCAGCTTCAGCGGCGCCTGTCCCACGATGGGCGGTGCGCCGCTGGACATCAGCGGCCACTGGTTCGATCCGCTGCGCTCGGGCACGGGATACAGCGTGCAGAGCTTCCCCGACTACGAGTTCCATCTGGCCTTCGGCTACGACGCCCGTGGCGTACCGCGCTTCCTGGTGGCTGAGCGGGCGGGATTCGGCGGCGCCACGGAGACGCTGACGCTCGAGCAGCTCCGCGGCGTGTGCCCGCTGTGCACGAGGACGGGGAATCCGCAGCGGACGGCCGTAGGCACGCTGCAGCGCCGCATCGACGGCGGCACCCTGCGCAACATCACGCTGTCGGCGAGCTACGTCGATGGCGTGCCGGGGACGTGGGCCGCCAACGATGCGGTGACTCCGCTGGGCGGCCTGCGCGGCTGCGGAACACCCTGAGGTCAAGGGGGGCGCGCTTCGGCGCGAGGGTGGTCGGGGCGTGCGACAGCGAGGATCCGGGCGCTGGCTACTTCAGCCGCATCACCCGGGCGACGGCTGCCTTGACGCGCGCCGGTCCTTGCCGGGAACGTTCACCGGAATGGCAAAGCGCGAGTGTTGCTCGACCAGCGTCGCGATACGATCGTTAACTTTTGTCAG
>JAJTHD010000282.1 GCA_021297925.1 Lysobacteraceae bacterium | reverse complement strand
CAGCGGGTTCACGCAGATGACGAACCAGCGGTGGGTGTCGATGGCCTTGCCCGGACCGAGCATGCCCTCCCACCATCCTTCCGCGGCGTTGCCGCCGTTGCTGGCGGCATGGGCATTCGGTGACAGGCCCGGCAGGATCAGGATCGCGTTGTCGCCTGCCGCGTTCAGCGTCCCCCAGGTCTCGTAGGCCAGCCTCGCGCCCACGAGCGCGCCACCGCGCCGCATCGGGAAGGGCGAGGGCAGGTCGACGAAGCGCGTGCCGGGCGGGACGAACTCGGTCATCGGGCCGGGCCCAGCGCAAGGTCGACGACGGCCTCGGGCGAGACGGCGACCTCGGCAGGCGGGGCGAGCAGGTCGTCGGCACCCGCCGTATCGACGGCCCCCGAGGCGATGTAGCGGGCCGAGACCAGGACCCGCGGCGTGGCCGAGAGCGTTGCCGTGGGCATCAGCCGGTCGGCATCGGTGAGGCGGAGTTCCAGCGGGAAGGTCGGTGCGACGATGCGCCGGGCGGCGACCGGCGGGCCTTGGGGGTTGGCGGCATCGCGAGCGGACACGAACAGCACGGCGCCGGCGGGCAGGCGGGCGACGGCAGCGGGATCGGCGGTCAGGCGGACCACCACGCCGGGGCCGCGAGGCGCCGCGGCCTCTGCG
The DNA here is from genome assembly GCA_021297925.1 of Lysobacteraceae bacterium. Taxonomy (GTDB): domain Bacteria; phylum Pseudomonadota; class Gammaproteobacteria; order Xanthomonadales; family Xanthomonadaceae; genus Silanimonas. The sequence goes on along the minus strand of JAJTHD010000282.1, from coordinate 16,707 downwards.
GGCAGGGGCGGCAGGCCGGCCTGCGCGCGCACGCGATCGATCTGCGGACGCAGGGCGGCCGCGGTCGCATCGTCGACGGTGCCGAGAAGAGCCTCCCAACGGTTGGCCGCACCGGCCGGGTCGCCGGCCTGGAGGGCGGCGATGCCTCGGTACCAGAGACCGCGCGGGTGGCCTGGCACGGTGGCCAGGGCACTGTCGAGCAGCGCGGTGGCTTCCGGGCCGAATCGGCGCCCGGCATCGGCCAGCGACAGGGCTTCGGCGGCCTCGACCTGCAGGTCCGGGTCGCCCGGGGCCAGCGCGCGGGCCTTGGCGAAGGCCTCCACGGCGCCAGCGAAGGCGGCGTTCGCGGCCTCCATCCGGCCCGCAGCCTCGGCGTCGCGCCCCTGCGCCTTGCGCGTGCGCCCGAGCAGCACCCAGCCCTCGAGGCTGTCGGGCTCGTCGGCGAGGCGACGCTCCAGTTGGCGGGCGGCCTCGTCGGCCGTTTCCGGGGCGCGCAGGTTGCGCGGGTCGAGGGCGTCGGGCGTGCCGAACACTGCGTACAGGCCTGCCGCGGCGAGCGGCAGGCCGAGCAGCAGCACCAGCGCCGCGCGGCGGGCGTCTCGCCAGAGGGCCGGCAGCACGAAGGCCAGCGACAGGCCGACCAGCGCAAGGCCGCCGGCCAGGAACACCGGCAGGGACGAAGCGGTCACCATTCCTGCCCCTCCTCGGGCTCGGGGCGGGCGGGGGCGGCCGCACGCTGGCGGCGCAGCACGGCGACGATCACGCCGGCGCCGGCGGCCAGCAGCACGAAGGGCCCGAACCACAGCAGCCAGGTCGTCGGCTCGACCCGCGGGCGATAGAGGATGAACTCGCCGTAGCGGTCGACGAACCAGTCCTTGATCTCGGCGTCGCTGCGCCCCTCGCGGATCTGCGCGAGCAGTTGGTGGCGCAGGTCATCGGCCACGCCGGCGGGCGAATCGGCCAGCGACTGGTTCTGGCACATCACGCACCGGAGCTCGCGGGCGAGCTCGCGGTAGCGGGCCTCCTCCTCGGCGCTGCGGAATTCCTTCGGATGCAGGGCCGCGGCGGCGCCGGCCAGGGTCAGCAGGAACAGCGCCAGCGCCCATCGCAGGTGCGCGCCGACGCGACGCGAGGGCAAGGGGGGCGTCGGTTGGGCTCGGGTCATTGGCCGTCCTCCAGCGCGTCGAGCAGCGGGAGCAGCTCGTCCTCCACGACATCGACCGTGACGGGGCCGACGTGCTTCCAGCGGACCACGCCGCGGGCGTCGACGAGGAACGTTTCCGGCGCACCGTAGATGCCCCAGTCGATGGCGGCGCGACCGGGCTCGTCGACGATGATGCGGTGGAACGGATCGCCGAACTGCTGCAGCCAGCGTTCCGCGTCGGGCCGCGCGTCCTTGTAGTTGTAGCCGACGACGGTGATCCGCCCGCTGCGGGCGAGCTCGGTGATCACCGGATGCTCGACGCGGCAGCTGGCGCACCAGCTCGCCCAGATGTTCAGCAGGTAGGGACGGCCGAGCAGGTCGGCTTTGCGCACGGTGGTCGACGGATCGGCGAAGTCAGGCAGCGCGAAGTCGGGCGCGGGCTTGCCGATCAGCGGCGACTCGATGGCGGTCTGCGTCTTCCCGGCGTTGAGGAACACGCCGGCGCCCAACAGCACGGCCAGCGCCGCGAACATGGCCAACGGCAGCCAGCGACCCATCAGGCCGTCTCCCGCAGCGGGCGGCGGAAACGCCGGTCGAAGGCGACCACGAAGCCGCCGATCGCCATCATCAGCGCGCCGACCCAGATCCAGCGGATGAAGGGCTTCACGTAGAGGCGCACGGCCCACTCCGTCTTGGCCTCATCCAGCGGATCCCCGAGGGCGACGTAGACGTCCCGGAACAGGCCCGGGTCGTAGCTGGCCTCCGTCATCACCTGGCCGCTGGCCTTGTAGCTGCGCTTTTCGGGGTGGAGCGTGGCGACCGGTGCGCCGTCGCGGGTGACGTTCACCGTGCCGAAGTCGGAGTGGAAGTTCGGGCCCTCGCGCTGCTCGACACCGACGAACTCGAAGCGGTAGTCGCGCACCTCGAAGCTCATGCCCGGCTTCGCGGCGACGTCCTTCTCGATCATCGTGCTCTCGACGGCGAGAACGCCGACCACGAAGATGCCGATGCCCGCGTGCGCCATGACCATGCCGGCCATCTCGGCCGTGAGCGCCTGTCGCTGCACCTTCAGGCGACGCCACAGGAAGACCGCCGTTCCGGCCACCACCCAGGCGCCACCGGCGAACCCGGCCGCGGTGCGCGCCGTGCCGTCCGGCCAGAACAACAGGGCCAGCACCAGCACGACCAGCCCGAGCCCGAACCACGGCGCCAGCAGGCGCAGCACCATGGGCGCGTCCTCGCGGCCCCAGCGCGCCAGCGGGCCAAACGGCACCAGCAGCACGACGGGGGCCATCAGGATCGTGAACAGCAGCCCGAAGTAGGGCGGGCCCACCGAGATCTGGCCGAGCTTCAACGCGTCCACCAGCAGGGGGAACAGCGTCCCGAGCAGGATCATCGCCGCCGAGGCGGTCATCAGCAGGTTGTTGACCAGTAACAGCGTTTCGCGCGACGAGGTGGCGAAGGGCTTGGCCGCGTCGTTCTTCGGCGCGCGCAGGGCGTACAACGCGAGCGAGCCGCCGACCACCAGCAGCAGGAAGCCGAGGATGTAAAGGCCGCGCTGCGGGTCGCTGGCGAAGGCATGCACCGAGGTCAGCACCCCGGAACGGACGAGGAACGCGCCGAGAAGGGACAGCGAGAACGCCGCAATGGCGAGGAGCAGCGTCCAAGCGTGGAAGCTGCCGCGTTTTTCGGCCACGGCCTGCGAGTGGATCAGCGCGGTGCCGGCGAGCCACGGCATGAAACTGGCGTTCTCCACCGGGTCCCAGAACCACCAACCGCCCCAGCCGAGCTCGTAGTAGGCCCAGTAGCTGCCGAGCAGGATGCCGAGCGTGAGGAAGCCCCAGGCGACGTTGGTCCACGGTCGCGACCAGCGCACCCACTGGGCATCGACGCGACCGTCGAGCAGGGCCGCGACGGCAAAGCCGAAAGCGACCGCGAAGCCGACGTAACCGGCGTAGAGCAAGGGCGGGTGGAAGATCAGGCCCGGGTCCTGCAGCAGCGGATTGAGGTCGCGGCCGGTCGCGGCGGCCGGCAGCAGCCGTTCGAAGGGGTTCGAGGTGAACGCGGTGAAGCTGATGAAGCCGACCGCCACGAGGCCCATCATCGCCAGCACGCGTGCAACGACCGGCAAGGGCAGCGAGCGGGAGAAGCGCGCGACGGCGGCGATCCACAGGCCGAGAATCAGCACCCACAGCAGCAGCGAGCCTTCGTGCCCACCCCAGACGCCGCTGATCTGGTACATGAAGGGCAGCAGCACGTGGCTGTTGTTCGCCACGTAGGCCACCGACAGGTCATGGTCGATGAAGGCCCAGGTCAGGATCCCGTAGCTGATCGCGACGAGCACCAGCTGCCCGTAGGCCAGCGGGCGCGCGGTGGACATCCACGCCACGTTGCCCCGATGCGCGCCGACCAGCGGGAACACCGCCAGCGCGACGGACAGCAGCAGCGCCAGCAAGAGCGCCAGGTTGCCGAGTTCGGGCAGCATCAGTAGGGGCTCCCGCCCGACGCCGGTGCGCGGGGCGTCGCGTCCACGGCGGGCGCGGCGCCGGCGGCGTCCTTGGCCTTGGCGGCGGCGATCGCGTCGGCGACTTCCTTCGGCATGTAGTTCTCGTCGTGCTTGGCCAGCACCTCGTCGGCGACGAGGCGACCGTCGCGGATGCGACCGGTGGCGATCACGCTGGTGCCCTCGCGGAACATGTCGGGCAGGATGCCGTCGTACACCACGGGGTAGTCGTGGAAGCGGTCGGTCACGACGAAGCCGACCTCGAGCGAGCCCGGCGTCCGCGCCACGCTGCCCTCGCGCACCACGCCGCCGAGCCGGAACCGCGCATCCTCCGGCACCTTGCCGGCGGCGACGTCGGTGGGCGAGTGCAGGTACGTGACGTTGCGCTGGAGCGCCCAGACGATGAGGCTGCCACCGATGGCGGCGGCCATCAGCACGAGGGCCGCCATCCAGAGGCGGCGTTTACGGGTCGGATTCATGGGGCGGAACGGTCGGACGTCTTGGCGCGGCGCTCGCGCAGCAGGATGCCGCGCAGCAGCGATTGGAACCTGATCCGTGGCAAGACCGCGTCGGCGAGCAGAAGGACAAGGGCCGCGCCGTAGGCGCCGGCCACGAACCACGGGTGCAGGTGTTCCATCAGCGGTTGCTCCCGGCCAGCTCGCGCGCCCAAGGCTGCGCCGACTCGTTCTCGAGGTTCAGCACGCGCGCCCGCTGCAGCAGCGACCCCACGAACCAGAACTTCGTCGCCAGCGTCGTGAGGATCAGCGGCCAGAGCATGGACGCGTGCATCCGCGATTCGCCGGACAGGATCCGGATGGTCTCGCCCTGGTGCAGGCTGTTCCACCAGTGGACCGAGAAATGGACGATGGGCACGTTGACCACGCCGACCAGTGCGAGGAAGCAGGCAGCGCGGGCGGCCGCGCGGCGGTCCTCGATGGCGTTGTGCAGGGCGATCACGCCGAGGTACAGGAAGAACATCACCAGCATCGAGGTGAGCCGCGGGTCCCATTCCCACCACGTGCCCCAGGTGGGGCGCCCCCAGATCGAGCCCGTCAGGAGGGTCATCGCCGCGAAGGTCGCTCCGACCGGCGCGCATGCGACCGCGAGGGTCTCGCAGGCCTTGATGCGCCAGACGAGGGCGATGAAGGCCTGCACGGCCATCGCCACGAAGATGAACATCGCCGACCACGCCGCTGGAACGTGGATGTAGAGGATGCGGAAGCTGTCGCCCTGCTTGTAGTCGGTGGGCACCGCGAACAGCGCCCCCCACACGCCGATTCCGAGCAGCGCGGTGGCGATGCCGAAGCACCATGGCACCCAGCGCGCGGCGAAGCGGTCGAAGGTCGGCGGCGAGCCGGTGCGGTGGAACCAGAGCAGCAGGGCGTTCATGAATGGGCGATCCGGAGGGCGGCGGCCGCGGCCAACGGGGCCAGCACGGCGGCGAGGACCCCGCCGCCCGCCAGCAGCACGAGGGCGCCGTCGTAGGCGAGTCCCTGCGCGGCGGCCGCGACGCTGCCCGCGCCGAACACCAGGATCGGTACGTACAACGGCATCACCAGCAGGGGCAGCAGCATACCAGAGCGCCTCAGGCCGACCGTGAGCGCGGCGACGACGGCCCCGACCAGGCTGAGCAGGGGCGTGCCGAGCAGGAGCGACAGCATCAGCACCGGCAGCAGCGGGCGCTCGAGTTGCAGCATCTCGGCCAGCAGCGGCGCCACGAGGATCACGGGCAGCGCGGTCGTCAGCCAGTGCACGAGGACCCGGACCGCCACGACCAGCGCCAGCGGCGCCGGGGACAGCAGCATCTGTTCGAGACTGCCGTCCTCGGCGTCGCTGCGGTAGAGGGTGTCGAGGCCGAGCACCCCGGCCAGCAGCACGCAGACCCACACGATCCCGGCCGCCAGCGGTGCCAGCTTCCCCGGTTCCGCGCCCAGCGCCAGCGGGAACAGGCTGGCTGCGAGAAGGGCGAACAGGACGGGCTGGAGGGCATCGCCGCGGCGCGCCCAGACGAGGGCCAGGTCCCGCCGAAGCTGGGCGACGGCGATGCGGCGGTAGCCGGGGGCACTCATGGCGCGGCTCCGTCCAGGGCGAGGGTGCGAACCCGGCCCGGCGGCGCGGCATAGGCCCCGTGCGTGGTGATCAGCGCGCCGCCGCCCCGCGCCGTGTGCTCGCCGACCATCCGGTCGACGAGGGCGATGCCCTCGAGGTCGAGGTTGGCGTAGGGCTCGTCCATCAGCCACAGCCGCCCGGGGTGGAGGGAAAGCCGGGCGAGGGCGAGGCGCTTGTTCTGCCCGGCGCTCATCCGGCCGGCCGGCGTGTCCTCGTAGCCGGCCAGCCCGACGGCCTCGAGGGCGTCCTCGAGTCGGGCGAGTGCGCCATCGGCCCCGTGGAGGGCCGCCGCGTGCCGCAGGTTGGACAGCGCGGAGAGGTCGGCCTTGTGGCCGGGCCGATGCCCGAGGTAGGCGACCTCGCGGGCCAGATGGTCGGTGTCCACGGCCCTCCCGAGCAGCGTGGCCTGACCGCCGGTCGCCTCGAGCAGGCCGGCGAGCACGCGGAGCAGGGTGGTCTTGCCGGCCCCGTTGCCGCCCCGCACCAGCACGGCATCGCCGGCCGCGACCTCGACGTCCAGCGGGCCGAAGATGCGGTCCTGGTTCCGGTGGTAGGTCAACCCCCGGGCAAGGAGCAGGGGCGAAGGGGCGGAGTCCATCGGCGCGGATGCTATCGGTCGCCGCCACGCGCCGTCCATGCGACGGCGTGGCCGGGCGGCCGTGAAGGCTCGCGAAACGCGACCGTTGGCGCGGAACGTCGGCTTGTAGGCGTTATAGTCGGCGCTCGATCCCCCGGAAGAACCGATCCATGCGCCATCTCATTCTCGCCACCGCCATCACCCTCGCCCTTGGTCCTGCGGTCACCCTCGAAGCCCGAGGCCCGTCGCACAAGGCGCCCGCCCCTGCGAAGGCGCTCGACGCCGAAGGCCGACGTTCCTGGATCGTCAGCTTCGTCGAGCCCCCGGCGCCGCTGTTCCGGGGTTTCACCGAGAAGGCCGGTCGCCCGTCGCTCGCTCCGGTCTCCATCGCGGTGACCGGCGAGACGCAGTACGACCCTGAATCCCCGGCCGCCGAGGCCTACCTCGAGTACCTCGGCGACCTTCGCGAGCAGCGCCTCGACGCCGCCGCCGCCGCCGTCGGCCGGACGATCGAGCCGACCTACGTGTACGAGCACGCTCTCAACGGCTTCGCCGCGTTCATGACGGACGCCGAGGCCGACGCCGTGCGCGCGCTGCCGGGCGTTCGCGCCGTGACCCCGGACTTCGAGCGTTTCCGCATGACCGACCGCGGTCCGGCGTGGATCCGCGCCGACCAGGTCTGGTCCGGCGCGGCAGGCGTCACGTCCCGCGGCGCCGGCGTCGTCGTCGGCGTCATCGATTCGGGCGTGAATCCGACCCATCCGTCGTTCGCCGCGGCCTCGTCGGACGGCTTCACGCACACGAACCCGCGCTCCGGCTTTCTGGGCCGATGTGCCCTGAACGGCAACGCCAACGAAGTCGTCTGCAACAACAAGCTGATCGGCATCTACGACTTCGTCTCGGGCGGGTCGAACGGCACGGACCCCAACACGCCGGATCCGGATGGGCACGGCACCCACGTGGCCGGCACCGCGGTGGGCAATCCTTACACCGGCACGTACAGCGGCAGCCCAATCACGATCAGCGGCGTGTCGCCGCGGTCCAACCTCATCGTCTACCGCGGTTGCGGCTCCACGCCGACGTCGAGCTCCTGCGGCCCCAATTCGGGCAGCACGCTGGTCGCCTCGATCAACCAGGCGATCGCCGACCAGGTCAATGTCATCAACTACTCGATCGGTGCCCCCGCTTCGAATCCTTGGGACACGATCGGCGGCGCCATCAACTCGGACGAGGAGGCGTTCCTTGCCGCGCGCGACGCCGGCATTGTCGTCGCGACGTCGGCTGGCAACCGCGGCCCCGACCCGGGGACGGTCGGCTCGCCCTCGAACTCGCCGTGGGTGATGTCCGTCGCTGCGGTCACGCACGACCGGTCCGGTGCCGGCGACCGGCTGGTGTCGTTCAGCAGCCGCGGTCCGGTCGTCCCGCAGGGCGTGCTGAAGCCGGATGTCGCCGCTCCCGGCGTTTCGGTGCGTGCCGCCGGACGTACAGGCAACGGCATCGAGGAGTTATCCGGCACCTCGATGGCCAGCCCGCACGTGGCGGGCGCCGCGGCGCTGCTGAAGGCCGCCCGGCCTTCGTGGAACGCCGACCAGATCATCTCCGCGCTCATCGGCACCGCTCGGCCAGACAATATCGTCCCGTTGTCGGGCACTGCCACGATGACGCCCCATGATCGCGGCGCCGGTACCATCGACGTGTCTCTGGCGGTGAACGCCCCGCTGTTCTTCCCCGTGGCCACCGGCGCGTTCCGCAACGGCAGCCCGGGCACCGCGACCAGCCTGAACCTGCCCACGCTCGCGCACGACAATTGCGTCGAGACCTGCACGCTGGCGCGGTCCATCCAGCTGATGCCTGGCGGGGCCTCGGGCACGTGGCAGGTCATCCCGAATCTCCCGAACACGATCGCGATGAACCCCGTCGCCGACGTCTCGCTGTCGGGCACCACGCCGCAGGCCCTGAACTTCACGTTCTCGTTGACGGCACAGTCCCAGCTCAACCGCTGGGTCTACGGTTCGATCACGTTGCGACGCGTCGGCGGTGGCGCGCCGGACGTGAAGCTCCCGGTCGCCATCTACCTCTTCGGCGGCGCCGCGCCCTCCCTCGTGAACGTGAACGTGAGTGGCGAGCGCGGGTTCGTCGATATCCCGTTGACCAACCTGATCGGCCTGACGAACGCCCGCTTCCGCGCTTCGGATCTGGCGGCACCGCAGGTCCGCCAGGCCGGCCTCATCCAGGACCCGACGCTCTCCGACCCCTACGACGACCTGGGCACGGGCGTCACGACCGAACTGATCACGCTGGACTACAGCGACAACGTGTCGCGCACCTTCGAGGTCACGGCGACGCTGGCCCCGGCATCGACGCCGGCCGCGCAGGACCTCGACCTGTTCGTCGGTCGCGACACCAACTTCGACCAGGCCCCCCAGGAAACGGAAGAGTTGTGCGGCAGCCTGAGCCCGGGCGCGACGGAGGCCTGCACGTTCACCGTGACGCATCCGGGCAACGGCCCGGCGATCACGCTCTGGGCGTTGGCGCAGAACTTCCAGTCCAGCACGCCCGGCGCGACCGACGTGGCCCGCCTCGAGTTCGTCGCGCTGTCGGACGGTAATTCGAACGTTCAGCGCGCCACCGGCCCGGGCGCGACGACGACCGGGCAGGGCTTCAGCGCCCGCCTCGTCTATGACGATCCGACCTTCCTGAACGGCCAGTCCCGCTACGCCTACGTCTACGCGGACCGCGCGCCCAACACCAACGCGTTGCGCATTCCGGTGAAGCTGACGCGCACCTCGGCCACCCCGGCACCCTTCGCCCTTCAGTCGGGCGTCGATCGCGCCGTGACGCTGCCGGTCGGTGGCGCGCACGACGTCATGTACATCGACGTGCCTCAGGGCGCCACGCAGCTGGTCGCCACCACGACCAGCAGCGCGAACGTCGACCTTTACCTGGCCCGCGTCGCGCCGCTCGGTGCCAGCTCGGCCGTTCCGACGATCGCGGCCGCGCCCGCTCGCAACACCGCGAACGCCAGCGCCACGACGACCTCCGGCAACGAGTCCGTCACCGTCGCCAATCCGCAGCCGGGCCGCTGGTACATCACGCCGGTCAATGCCGACGGCAGCGTTGCCAACGCGACCGTCCGCGCGACGATCACCGGCAGCGGAGCGCCGTCGATCCGCCCGGGCGGTTACTACAACGACCCGCGCAGCGGCCACGGGCTGTTCCTGTTCCAGGCCAATCCGCTCCGCGTGGGCATCTGGTACACGTACCTCCAGGACGGCACGCCGACCTGGTACTACCTCGATGGCGCCACGCCGGGCGCGAACGGGCTCTGGAACGCGACCATCTACCGGGCGGCGTGGAACGGTTCAGCGGCGAACCTGACGGCGGTGGGCACGGCCACGTACACGCCGGTCGCCACCAACGAGTTCATCTTCTCGTACAACCTGGACGGCCAGACGGGTTCGGAGCGCTTCACCAATTTCGGCGGCGGTTGCCCGACCTTCTCCGGCAGCCCTCTGAACGTGAGCTCGCATTGGTACAACCCGGCGCGTTCGGGCACGGGCTACAGCGTTCAAATGTTCCCCACCAACCAGGGTGGTGGCGGCGGCTACGAGTTTTACGCCGTGTTCGTCTACGACGGACTGGGCGTGCCGCGCTTCCTCGACGCCCAGCGCGCGAGCTTCGGCTCCGGCACGGAGACGCTCGACCTCGTCCAGTCCAACGGCTTCTGCCCGCTGTGCACCTACAACGGCCAGCCCCCGCGGACCAAGGTGGGCAGCTTCAGCCGCACCATTTCTGGCGGCACCTTCACGAACTTCACATTGAACGCGACCTTCGTGAACGGTGTGCCGGGCACCTGGTCCGGCAACGAAACCGTGCAGGTGCTCGGAACGGGTGGCCTGCAGGGCTGCCCCTGATCCTGCGTTGATCCATTGCGATACCCCGCCGCCCCGCTTGGCCCCGCGCCAGGCGGGGCGGCGTCGTTGGAGGACCCCATGCCCCCCCTGTACCGCCCCCACCGTCTCGCGTCCGCCCTCGCCCTCGCGCTCGCCGCCGGCAGCGTCTCGGCCGCCGACACGCGTGGCCTCTGGATCGTCCGCTTCGCCGAGCCCGCGCTCGCGTCCTACGCCGGCCAGCCGCTGCCGGGCGGCGAGGTGTTCGCCGCAACCTCGCCCCGCGCCACCGGGGCGGATCGCCTCGATCCGGCGGCGCCCGCCTCGATGGCCTACCTCGCCGAGCTCGCGGAACGCCGGGAGCAACGGCTGGCCCAGGCATCTGCCCTGCTGGGCCGAGAGATCGAGCCGGTGTTCGTCTACGACGCCGTGCTCAATGGGGTCGCGCTCGAGCTCGATGCCGCGGAGGCCGCGCGGATCTCCCGCGTGCCGGGCATCGTCGCCGTGGAGCGCGAGCACGTGGACGCGGTGCAGGACGAGGTGGCGACCGCGTGGACGAACGCGCCGCAGCTCTGGTCGGGCGCGGCCGGCGTCGTCTCGCGCGGTGAGGGCGTGGTGGTCGGTGTGATCGACACGGGCATCAACCCGACGCACCCCAGCTTCGCCGCGCAGTCGCCGACCGACGGCTACGTGCACCCGAACCTGCGGGGCGGCTTCCTCGGGCTCTGCGCCACCGGCCAGGCCGCCTGCAACAACAAGCTCATCGGCATCTGGGATTTCACCACCGGCAGCAGCGATGGAGAGCCGAACAACGGCCTCGACCAGGGCGGACACGGCACCCACGTGGCCGGCATCGTCGTTGGCAACCCGGTCGCCATGCAGCGATCGATCGCCGGTGCACCGCCGTTGGCGTACCAGATCCGAGGCGTCGCGCCGCGCGCCCATCTCGTCAGCTACAAGGCCTGCGAAGGCGCCGACGTGGGCTGCCCCGGGTCCTGGACGCTCGCTGCCCTGAACCAGGCGGTGATCGACCGGGTCGACGTCATCAACTACTCGATCGGCGGCCAGAACAACAATCCTTGGGGCCGCAGCGATTCGCTCGCCATGCTCGACGCCCGGAACGCGGGCATCGTCGTCGCCGTGGCCGCCGGCAACCGCGGTCCCGACGTCAGCACCGTGACCAGTCCGGCGGATTCCCCTTGGGTGATGGGCGTGGCGAACAGCCGCCACGGTCGTCGCTTCGTCAACCGCCTGCGGCTCTCGGGCGGCGCGACGTCGCCGCCGAACGGCGGCGTGCTGGTCGGCGATGCGTTGACCGGTGGGGTCGGCCCCGCACCGATCGTCCGCGATCCTGCGGCGCCCCTGTGCAGCCAGGGCAGCGGCGATACCGCGCTGCCACCGACGGGGGCCAGCAACCCATGGCCGGCCGGACGCTGGAACGGGCAGGTGCTCGTCTGCGACCGTGGCGTGCAGGCCCGCGTCGCGAAGAGCAACAACGTCCGCCTCGCCGGTGGCGGCGGCATGGTGCTCGTCAACACCGCCGCGGAAGGCGAGGGCACCGTGGCCGACGAGCACAGCGTGCCCAGCACGCATGTCGGTTTCGCCGCGGGACAAGCCCTTCTGCAGTGGTTGTCGCTCGGCACGGGCCATACGGCGCGGCTGGACGGCACGAGCATCGAGGTCGACGCCGCCACTGCCGACGTCCTCAACACCAGCAGCGGCCGCGGCCCGTCGATCGTCGTCCCGGCGGTCATCAAGCCCGACCTCGCCGCGCCGGGCACCGACATCCTCTCCGCCGACAACGACAGCAACGGCGATGCCAGCCTCACCGGCACATCGATGGCGAGCCCGCACGTCGCCGGTGCCGCCGCGCTGCTGCGCTCGGCGCGTCCAGCTTGGCAAGCCGACCAGATCATCAGCGCGCTGATGACGACGGCTCGGCCGAGCGTCCGGCGCGAGGACGGTGTCGCCATGGGCGCCCCCTCCGACCAGGGCGCCGGGATGATCGACCTCTCGAGGGCGGTCCGCGCCGGCCTGTCGCTCAATGTGCCCGCGGGCCAGTTCCAGGGCGGCGGCGGCAATCCCGCCCTGATCAACCTGCCGTCGCTGGTCTTCGCCGACTGCACCCCCGACTGCGGCAGCCTCTCGCGCACCGTCACCGACCTCGTCGGTGGCGGCGCGTGGACCGTCGAGGTCGAGGCCCCGGCAGGCGTGGTGATGACGCCCTCGACGACCGGCTTCACGCTCGCGGCGGGGGCCTTCCGCGTGGTCACGTTGTCGGCGCGGATCGAGAATCCCGGCCTGTGGGGCCGCTGGATCGGTGCCGCGCTGGTGTTCCGGCGTGCCGGAGGCGACGGCGTGTCGGACGCCCGTCTTCCGGTCCTCCTTCGCGCGTCGGCGGCGGGCGCCCCGGGCGCCCAGAGCCGGTCGGTGTCGTCCGACCGCGGCTGGTTCGACACCGTCCTGCCGGGCCTCACCTTGCCGCTGCCGAACGCCCGGTTCGCCGGCACCGTGTTGGTGGCCCCGACCACGAATCGCTACACGTTGTCCGCCGATCCGACGCCATCGAGCCGGTACGACAACCTCAGCAACGGCGTCGGCTGGCACACCCTCACGGTACCGGCCCCCTCCACCGGCCTGCCGACCCGGTACCGGATCGAGGTCGACCTGCAGGTGCCCGGCGGAACGGCCACCTCGCTGATCGTCGGCAACGGCTCGTCGCCCGGGTCGCGCAACCAGCTCTGCGAGTCGGCGTCCCGCTGCGTGCTCGACGTCGAACACCCGGGCACCGGCGGCCCGCGCGTCTATTGGGCGATGGTGTGGAACCGCAGCGGGTCCGGTAACTTCACCGTCACGCAGACGGTGTTGCCGCTCGCTCCTGCCCCCGACTCGTCGACGGCACGCTTGACCGTGACCGGGCCGGGCTCCGCGTTGGCCGTGGAGGATTCGACCTTGCGGGTCGGCTGGTCCGACCCCGCCTGGCCGTCCGGCGAGGTGCGTCGCGGGGCGGTGCTGGCCTGGGCCGGTCCCGGGGACCAGCCGCTGGTGGCGATGCCCTGGACCTTCACCCGCACGGACCCGCAGCCGGCGCCGAGGGCGCTGGCGAGCGGCGACGACCTCGCCCTGACCCTGCCGGCCGGTGCGGCGCAGGAGCGCGTGTTCATCGACGTTCCGCCGGGCACCACGCGCCTGCAGGTCCAACAGTCGGGCAGTGCCGACGTGGCGCTGTTCCTGGCCCGCGTCGCCAGTCCGTCGCCATCGTCCGCGATCCCCGCCATCGCAGCGGCACCGGCGCGCGGCGCGGCGGTCGCATCGGATGCCGGGTCCACCACCACGAAGACCTTGATTGTCGACAACCCCGCCGCCGGCCGCTGGTACCTCACCTCGGTGAACAACGCCAGCCAAACGGCCCCGGTCTCGCTGCGCGCCACGCTGACGGGCAACGGGCCGGTGCTGCGCCCGGGCTCCTACTTCAACCCTCAGCGTTCCGGCGCGGGGCTGATGCTGCATCCCGCGGCGGGCGCCTGGGTGGGTCTCTGGTACACGTACCTGCAGGACGGAACGCCCACCTGGTACTACCTCGAGGCCGCGGCGCCACCGGCCCACGGGCAGTGGCGCAGCCCGATCTACCGCGCGGCGTGGAACGGCAGCGCGGCCTCCCTGACCCGGGTGGGCGAGGCGGTGCTGACGCCACAGACGGTGGACTCGGCCACGTTCACTTACGCCATCGACGGGGAGACCGGCAGCGAGGCCTTCGAGTCCTTGGGGCGCGGCTGCCCCACGATCGGAGGCTCGTCCGCCGACACCGCCCAGCACTGGTTCGACCCCGCCCGCGCCGGCAGCGGTTACAGCGCCCAACTGTTCGCGCCGCCGTCGGTCGGCGCCAACTACGAGTTCTACGCGGCCTTCCTGTACGACGCCCGTGGCCAGCCGCGCTTCGTCGTTGCCGAAGGAGCGCCGGTCGGCGCCAGCGACGGGGTCTTCCCGCTGGACCAGCTGACCGGCTGGTGCCCGCTGTGCACGCGCCCGTCCGGTGGCGCCACGCGCACGCCCGTGGGCACGCTCACCCGCACGCTCGTGGGCGGACGCCTGTCCCGGATCTCGGTCGACGCGACCTATACCGGCCCGGTCACCGGACGCTGGAACGTGACCGACACGGTCGAGCCCTTGGACGCCCAGCGCCGCATGCAGGGCTGCGCGCCCTGAGACGCCGCCCCGGCGGCGCCCGGGGCGGTCCATGCGCGGCGTTTATGATCGCTGGCCGGTCCTCCGCCGGCCCTTCCCTTGCCCGAGCCTCGAGATGCCCATCGACACCAAGTTGCCGAAGGTCGGCACCACCATTTTCACCGTGATGAGCGTGCTCGCCGCCGAGCATGGCGCGGTCAACCTCGGCCAGGGTTTCCCCGATTTCGAGGTGCCCGTGCCCCTGCGCGATGCGCTCGCGCGCGCCATGGCCGAGGGCAAGAACCAGTACGCGCACATGGCCGGCGTGCCGCCGCTGCGCAAGGCCATCGCCGACAAGACGCTGCGCTGCTACGGCCACCGCCCGGACCCGGAGACCGAGATCACCGTGACCTCGGGCGCCAGCGAGGCGATTTTTGACGCGATTGCCGCTATCGTGAGGCCGGGCGAGGAGGTGATCGTCCTCGACCCCTGCTACGACTGCTACGAGCCGGCCATCGACCTTGCGGGCGGTCGTGCAGTGCACGTGCCGCTGGATCCGGCCACCTTCGGCGTGGACTGGGCCGCCGTGCGCGCCGCCGTGACCCCGAGGACGCGGCTGTTCATGTTCAACACGCCGCACAACCCGTCGGGGGCGATGTTCGACGCGGGCGACATCGCCGAGCTGAAGCGTTTCGTCGCCGATTTCCCGCACGTGCTGCTGTTGTCGGACGAGGTCTACGAACACATCGTGTTCGACGGCCGCAGCCACGAGAGCGTGCTGCGCTACCCGGAGCTGGCGGCGCGTGCCTTCGTGATCAGCAGCTTCGGCAAGACCTACCACTGCACCGGCTGGAAGGTCGGCTACTGCGTGGCGCCGGCGGCGCTGACCGCCGAGTTCCGCAAGGTTCACCAGTACAACACCTTCTGCACCTTCGCCCCGGCGCAGTGGGCCTTCGCCGAGATGATCGAGCAGCATCCCGAGCATTACGACGAACTCGGCGCCTTCTACCAGGCCAAGCGCGACCGCTTCGCCGCGCAGCTGGCCGGCACGAAGCTGAAGGCCCTGCCGGTGCCGGGCGGTTACTTCCAGCTGGTCGACTACTCGGTGGTGAGCGACCTCGACGACCTCGCGTTCTGCCGCTGGCTCACCATCGAGAAGGGCGTCACCGCCATTCCGCTGTCGCCGTTCTACGAGACGCCGCCGAAGGGGCAGCGCCTCGCGCGCCTGTGCTTCGCCAAGAACGAGGCCACCCTGGATGCCGCCATCGAGCGGCTGGCCAGGCTTTGAGGTTGCGCCGATGAGCGATGCCGCGTCCTCGAACGGCCCCGACCGCGACCTCCGCGTCGCCCTCGTGCAGGGCGACACCCGCTGGCACGACCCGGCGGGCAACCGCGCCTACTACGGCGGGCTGATCGCGCCGCTGGCCGGCCGCACCGATCTTGTCGTGCTTCCGGAGACCTTCACCTCCGGCTTCAGCAACGAGGCGCTGGCCAACGCCGAAGACATGCAGGGCCCCACGGTGGCGTGGATCATCGAGCAGGCGAGGGCGCTCGACGCCGCCGTCTGCGGCAGCGTGCAGCTGCGCATCGACGGTGTGCAGGCCGAGGCCGAAGGCATCGCGCCGGGCGTCTACAACCGCCTTCTGTTCGCCACGCCGGACGGCGCGCTGGTGCACTACGACAAACGGCACCTGTTCCGCATGGCCAAGGAGCACGAGCGCTACGCCGCGGGCGGCAAGCGCGTGTTCGTCGATTGGCGCGGCTGGCGGATCTTCCTGCAGGTCTGCTACGACCTGCGCTTCCCGGTGTACATCCGCAACCGCTTCGACGTGACGCGCCCCGGCGCCTTCGACTACGACCTTGCGCTGTTCGTCGCCAACTGGCCAGCGGCACGCGCCTACCCGTGGAAGACCCTGCTGCGCGCCCGTGCCATCGAGAACCTCGCCTGCGTGATCGGCGTGAATCGCGTCGGGACGGACGGCAACGGCATCGCCTACAGCGGTGATTCGGCGGCACTGGACCCGCTGGGCCAGCCGCTCGTCGAGGGCGATGCCGAAGTCCGCGTGCTGGAAGCGACCTTCAGCGCCGAGCAGCTCCGCGGGCATCGCGAGCGATTCCCGGCGCAGCTGGATGCGGATGCCTTCGACCTTCGGGACTGACCCGTCGCAATGCGCCTGCTGTCGCTCTTTTTCTTCATCGGCGTCATGGCTCTGGGAGTCCTCGCCCCAGCGCCGACGGAAGCGCGCACCATCGGCGAGCGGGCTCGGGAAGAGCGTGCGGGCCCTGGCGCCGCCGCCCAGCGGCGCCCCTATTTCCTGTG